>CALNBU010000619.1 GCA_937875615.1 uncultured Archangium sp. | reverse complement strand
CGGCTTCGCGTGCTTGTAGAAGAGCACCAGCGTGTAGCAGTGGAACTCGTTGTCGCTCGATTGCCGCACCACGCGGTCGACGATCTCGAGATCGGTGTTGCTCTTGAGCCAGCGGTTGACGTTCTCGCTCAACTCTTCGCGTTCCTTCGCCTTCGTCGCCGAAAAGACCTTGACGCCTGTGAACATGAAGGGCTTATCCCACGCGTTCACCCACGCAGACAAGCCCCATGCTCATCGACCTCCACGTTCATTCGTACCTGTCACGCGACTGCCAGCTCGACCCGCGCGCGGTGCTCTCGCGCGCGGAGTCCTTCGGTCTCGACGGCGTGGCCTTCACCGAGACCAACACCCAGGACGGCTGCGACGAGCTGTTCGACCTGGCGCGCACCTCGAAGCTCAAGGTCTTCGTGGGGCTGGAGCTGGCGACGGACAAGGGTCAATACCTCTGCTTCTTCGAGAAGCCTGACCGGGCGCCCGAGCCGGTGCAGCTGTGGGGCAGCAACCGGGAGACGCCGTGGAAGGCCGAAGAGGCGCTGCCGAAGCTCAAGGCGCTGGGCGCGGTGATCATCGCCGCGCGGCCCTACGACAAGGAGTTCCCCACGCCGGCGTTGGACGCGGTGAAGTCGCTCAAGCTGCTCTCGGCGGTGGAGGTCTACAACCCGAAGGTGCGCGCGGGGGCCAACGAGCTGGCCATCGAGGCGGCCGAGGGGCTCAAGTTGCCGGGGGTGGCGGGGTCCGACGCGCGGGGTTCGCTCGATGAGCTGGGCCTCGCCGCGACCTGGTTTCCGCAGGCCATCAACACCCAGGCGGAGCTGGTGCGTGCGCTGGGCGGCCGCGACTACTACCCGGTGCAGATGGGCGAGCTGCCGCACCTGCAGAAGCCGGGCGTGGCCCGGGAGGCCGAGCTCAAGGCGAAGAAGAAGAAGAAGCGCCGCTGGCCCCGCTGAACTCGCGCAGGCGTCCATCGACCAGCACCGCGGTGCGGGCGCCGTCGCCCCAGCTCCACGTCTCGCGCCGCGCAGACTCCACCAGCTCGATGCGCTTGCTCTCGGGGAACCCCCAGGCCATCTCCAGCGCCTCGGCGGACATGTCGCTCACCGCCCGCTTGGTCTTCACCGCCTCCTGCACGGTGTCGCTGAAGCTCTCCAGCCGCGCGGCCTGATCATCGCGCGAGAGCTGTCGCTCCAGCTCCGCCTCGAAGTCGGCCCGGGAGTTGAGCCCGGGTCGCAGCACCAGCACCGCCGGCGCGGCGTTCTTCGACCGGCCGCTCAGCTCGACGTACACCCACACCAGCGTGCGCGGCGTGTAGAGGACGCGCTCGGCCATCACCCAGCCGGTGGGGAACTCCACGCGCACGATGCGGGCCTGGGTCCCGGCGGGGAAGGTGGCCTCGACCGGTCCGGGGTCGATCGGCTTGCCCGAGGTGTCGTTCAGCAGCCGGACCAGCGATGGGTCGAGGGGCGTGAGCAGCTTGCGCGTGTCATCGCCGAAGAAGGGCGTGAGGTGCATCGAGGTGCGCAGGAAGCGCGCCTGCCCGTTGAGGGACCGCTGGAGCGCCGCGACGTCGGTGGGCGGCACCGCCACCTGCGCGGTCGCGCAGCCCCACAGCGCGAGGGCGCCGGCCAGCGCGAGCGCCCTCACGTGTTCGAGCTTCCCGACGATGACGAGGCGGGCGCGCTGGGCGCCGTCGAAGAGGCCGACGACGAAGAAGAAGACGAAGACGACGCGGTCGACGACGAGGACGACGGGGCGGACGATGAAGACGAGCTGTCCTTCGGCTTCGTGCTTCCGTAGAGGTCGGAGTACCAGCCGCCGCCCTTCAGCTGGAACGAGGTGCGGGACATCAGCCGCTCCAACGAGCCCTCCGCCTTGCACTCCGGACACAGGGTCGGCGCGGGGTCGCTGACCTTGTGCATGATTTCGAGCTCCTTGCCGCACTGGGTGCAGCGGTATTCGTAGATGGGCATGTCAGATCTCCAGCAGTCCGAGTTTTTCGAGCGCGCGCCGCAGCGAGTCGGCCGGGAGCGCGTGTTGTCGTGAGAGCAGGTCGATGAGGGTCGGCGTCGACGGGGCGTCGTCCTTGACGGCGTTCACCAGCTTCCGGAGCTCCTTCGTCAGCGACTCGGTGAAGCGGCGGTCGATGCCCAGGTCCTCCAGGCACCGGCTGCGGAAGACCAGCTCGAGGCGGAGCGCGAGGTTGTTCGGGTCCAGCGCCTCCTTGATGAAGCGGGCGCGGATTTCGTCGACCTCCCGCTCCAGGCCCAGCACCTCGATCAGCTGCTCGAGCTCCGGCGGCTTGAGCCCGAAGCCGTGCGCCGCGCGACCCAGCGAGCCCCTGTTGTCGAGCACCGCGGCCACCACGCCTTCCCGTTCCTTCTCTTCGATGGCGTCGAAGAGGGCGTGCGCTTCGAGCAGATCCTCCACGTCGCCCACCGAGAGCGGAGTGCCCCGGCGGCTGGCGTAGCCCTGCTCCAGGGTGCGCAGCAGCGCCACGCGGTGCGGGACCTGCGCGAGCAGGGTGGTGATGATCTCCTTCCCGTCGGGCCGGAAGAGCGACTCGAAGCTGGAGCGGGTGGAGTCGACGGTGGTGAAGCGTCCGCGCGGCTGCGGGAGCGTGCGCCTGGGGAGGTACGCCGTGCCGGGGAGCGACTGCTTCGGCACGGCGCGCTTCGGAGCCTCGCCGGCCTTCCTGCGGACCGGGGCGATCTTCGCCTTCATCGAGGTCCGCTTCTTCGGGCTCTCGGCGGCTGGCGGGGCGTCGGCGCGCGGCGCGGGTTGCGGCTCCATCGGCGCGCTGCGCTCCAACAGCTCGGGGACGGCGCTGTCTTCGGCCTGCCGGCGCGCGTCGTCGTAGAAGCCAGAGGACTGCCGCTCGACGGCGAGCTCGAGCGCGGTCCCCAGCAGGAGATCCACCACCCCGAAGGGGCCCAGCTTCGCGGGCGGCTCACCGTCGGCCAGCTGCCGGACGCGCGCGTCGTCGTCGGGGCCCAGCAGGGCCAGCGCGTCGCGCACCAGCCCCGGCGAGGCCGGTGCCTTCGCGCGCCGACAGTAGTCGGAGAGGGCGACGGCCACCGGCGTGGGGACGTCTTCAGGGTGTCTCTTTCGGTGCCAGCTCATTGGAGAGTGTCGAATCGCCGTCCGTATAAGTATTCTTCGGGAAGTGTCAACGAACGCCCAACAGGTCGCCCCCGGCGAGCCGAACATCCGCGGGTTCCCGGTCCGACCTGCCTGGTCGATGGCGCTCTATGCGCTGTTGGTCTCTTCGGCGGCCTTCTCGTTCTACGCGCAGCGCTCGGCCCGCGTCGACGCGGGGGTGGCGCAGGTGGCGCCGTGGCTCTTCCTGAGCTTCGCGGTGGGCTTCGCGATCTACCGGGTCGCGCTGGTGGCCGCGCGGCGCTACTCGCCCTTCAAGGCCGGCATCCAGGTGCTGCTGGCGGCGCTCTTCTTCCTGTTGTTGCTCTTTCCCCGCGTGAAGGCCGCTCGGGAGCAGCCGCTGCTTCGCCACGGTGACGCCAGGGTGAGGGCGCTCGCGGCGGAGAACATCGGCTACCGTGGCGACGCCAGCCAGGCGCGCGCGGTGGTCGGGTTGCTCGGCGACGGCGACCAAGGGGTGCGGGAAGCGGCGCACGAGGCACTGATCCGGTTGAACGCCGGAGCGGATTTGGGCAAGGAGAGTTCGGTATGGGAGGCTCGGTTTCCGTGACCATGACACCAGCGCAGCGCAACGAGATTGAGAAGACCCTCGATCGCTACATGGGCGAACGGGGCCTCAAGTCGACCCGGCAGCGGAGTTTGATCGTCGACGTCTTCTTCGAGATGGACGGTCACTTCTCGGTGGAGGAGGTCTGGGGACGCGTGCGCCAGGACAACCCGCGCGTCTCGGTGGCCACCGTGTACCGCACCATGAAGCTGTTGGCGGAGAGCGGCCTCGCCCACGCCCGCAACTTCGGTGACGGCCAGACGCGCTACGAGGCGGCGATCGGGAAGGACCACCACGACCACCTGATCTGCACCCGCTGCGGCACCATCATCGAGTTCGAGAACGATCAAATCGAGCGCCTGCAGGACGCCGTGGCGCGGAAGCACGGCTTTCAGGTGACGTCGCACAAGATGGAGCTCTACGGGCTGTGCCGGCCCTGCCAGAGGGCCGTCGAGCAGCCGGCGTGATCGCCCGCAGATCGCTGCTCCTCGCGTCGCTGGGGACAGCGTGTGTCCGGCGCCTCCCGGGCGTCGAGTCCTTCCGGTTGTTCATGGACGATCTGCCGCTCGCCACGGCCAACGCGGTGCCCTTCGTGCCCAGCGCGCTGGAGGGGCGGGTGGTGTTGGTCACCTTCATCGCCACCTGGTGCTTCCCGTGTCTCGCCGAGATGCGGGTGATCAAGCGCCTCCAGCGCGACTACGTCGAGCAGGGCTTCTCCAACGTGCTGGTGGGGATGGACCTCGAGGGCCCCGCGGTGCTCGGGCCGTTCGCCTCCGGCTACGAACTCGATGACATTCCGGTGCTGGTGGCCGGAGACCGCCTGCGCTCGGGCGAGACGGCCTTCGGTCGCATCCGTGAGCTCCCCTCGCGCGTGCTGTTCTCCCGCGAGGGAGAGGTGGCGGTGGCCTACTCCGGCGTCGCTTCCTATTCGTCGCTCGATGCGGTGGTGAGAAAGTTGCTGTAGCAACGATTTCGCGGCCCCGCTGTGCCTCGTCGTGAGGTACACTGACCCTTTCGCCGTTTGAACGAAAGGAACGCCGTTGGTCGCATTGAAGCTCGATTTTCCACCTGTCTCTGGCCTGAGCCAGGACACAGAGTGGTGTCATCTCCACGTGGATGGTGTGCAGGAGGTGCTGCGCTTCCACGACTACGGGCGCATCTTCTCCGTGCCCGGTCTGTACGAAGAGCTCTTCTATTCGAAGCTCCAGTGCACCTCGCCCCGCACCATCGCGGGGTTGTTGAAGGACGCGCTGGCGGAGGCCGGGGGGACGCCGGGCTCGCTCCGGGGGCTGGATCTGGGCGCAGGCAACGGCATGGTGGGCGAGGCGCTGTTGCAGTTGGGGGTCAGCTCTCTGGTGGGCGCGGACATCATCACCGAGGCGGAGACCGCGGCGCGCCGCGACCGCCCCGGCGTGTATGCAGACTACGTCGTGGCCGACTTCCCCCGCCTCGACGAGGCCACGCGGCAACGGCTGCAGGCGCCCCGCTTCAACCTGTTGGCCTCGGTCGCGGCGCTGGGCTTCGGTGACATTCCGTCGCGCGCCTTCGCCACCGCGTGGTCACTGCTGGAGACGCCTGCCTGGGTCGCCTTCAACATCAAGGAGGACTTCCTCTCGCCGCAGTACCAGCACGGCTTCTCGTTGCTGGTGAAGCGGTTGGTGGACTCGGGGTTGCTCGAGGTGCACCGGCGGCACGCCTACGTGCATCGCCTGGCGCTGGACGGCACTCCGCTGCGCTACCTGGCCCTGGTGGGCATCAAGCGCGGCGAGATCCCTTCGGAGTGGTGGGAGAAGCTGGACGACTGACGCGCCTCAGCGCGCCCGTCCTTCGCGTCGTCGCAGCAACCAGAGCGCCCCCAGCGCGAGCGCGCCCAGGTGGCCGCCGGGGGTGGCGCAGCCGCAGCCGAGATCCGTGGTGCCTCCGCCTCCGGTGCCGCCGCCGCGGCGGCCGCCACCTCCGCCGGTGGAGGGTGAGCCGCCGCCACCGCCGGTGGGTCCGCCGCCTCCGCCGCTGCCGGAGTTGACGCAGTAGAACTCACCGCCCCCCACGTCGACGCAGGTCGAGCCGCGCTCGCAGGTGGTGAAGCCCGGTGTGCATTGCGTCTGGCAGGTCGCGTTCACGCAGCGCAGCCCGGTGGCGCAGGCACGCAGCTCCGGTGTGAGGCCGCAGGTCTCGCCTTCATTGCTGATCTGCGTACTGCACGCGCAGACGCCGCTGCCGTCTGCCGCCGTCTGGACACAGGTCGAACAGGTCGGGTTGTAGACGTTGCAGGGCGTGTAGCAGCCGTTGGCGTAGCAGGTGAGGTTGCCGTTGCACGCGCCGGAGTTGCTGCAGCTCGAGCACAGGGTCCCCGCGGTGCCGGGCAGACACACGCCGACGCCGGAGAGGAGCTGGCAGACGTAGCCGGCGCCGCAGGAGCCGGGCTGGGTGGCGTCACAGAGCGTGCGGCAGGCGTTGCCGGAGGTGGAGAAGACGCAGACCAGCCCCGCCTGACACGCGGCCAGCTGATTCAGGCCCACCTCGCCGCAGGGTTGCCCTTCGGTGTTCAGCTCAGCGGGGCAGGCGCACGCGCCGGCGGTGCCACCGTTGTAGGTGAAGCAGGCGGGGCAGGCGCTCCCGGGCGCGGCGGCGGTGCAGGGCTGTCGGCAGGTGCCGGCGAGGCACACCAGGCCCTCGGCGCAGCTGTCGTTGGTGGCGCAGGGTTGGCAGGTGAGGGGCGCGGCGCCGCCGGGCGCGCACACGCTCGCGGCCGGGCTCTCGCTCAGCGCGATGCAGGTGTTGGAGCCCGTGCACCCGGAGTTGACGCAGTCGTCGCAGCGGCCGCCGGTGCCGTTGCCGGCGCAGCAGCTGCGGCAGAAGGCCTGCGTGCCCTGCGCCACGCACACGTTGCAGCCGCTGCATTGTTGCGCGGCGGTGCAGTCGTCGCCGGGCTGACCGTTGAACACGCAGGCGCCGCCGGTGCAGGTGTAGCCCGCGCCGCACTGGGCGTTGCTGGTGCACTGGTTGGTGCAGCTCCCGCTGGATGGGTTGCAGTAGTTGTTGATGCAGGTGTTGCCCGCCGGGCACTCGGCGGAGGTGGTGCAGGAGGAGCCGCAGTAGGTCTGGCCCGACGACAGGCGGAGGCAGACGCCGGTGCTGCACTGGCTGCCCGACAGACAGAACTTGCAGTGGTCGACGGCGCCGATCTGCGGGAGGCAGGCCTGCCCGCTGGTGGCGGCCTGGCACTGGTAGCCGGTGGGGCAGGTGGCAGGGCAGCTGGCGGTGCAGATGCTCGACGAGGAGCCCGGGCGCCCGCGGCACACCAGGCCCGCGTTGCACTGCGCGTCGCTGGTGCAGCTCTCTCCGAAGGGCAGCGTGGGCGTCCCGGCGTCTGGCGTGCCGGGGATGCCGGAGTCAGGCGTACCGGGCGTGCCGGCGTCGAAGGTGCCCGCGTCGGGGACGCCGGCGTCGGTGGGAGGCACGATGGTCACCGGCGGGTAGACGGTGCAGATGTCGTTGACGTCGTTGGCGGCGAGCGAGCGCTTGGTGCTGCCCGAAGTGACGTACGCGTACATGACCGCCGAGCCGAGGCCGCTGTGGGCGAGGCCCGCGAAGTGCCCGGCCTCATGGACGATGACGGTCATCGGATCATACTGCGAGGCGCTGGGGGAGGCCGACCACGACAGGTTGTTGTTCATCTCCATGTCGGCGTCGAAAATCCACGAGTCGCTCACGTAGTAGCTGGTCGTGGTCATGGCCAACTCGTTGGACATGTGGACCCACTTGGTGCCCGAGAGCCAGATCACGTTGTTCTTGTTGTCCTCGTAGGTGACGGGGTTGGTCGCGGAGGTGAACTCCCCTTCATCGGTGACCACCCAGGAGGTGAACCCGGAGCTGCAGGTGCGTCCGACCCAGGCGAAGAACGCGCTCCGATGGATGGTCTTGATGTCGTTGTACGACATGCCGCCGTTGACGGTGGTGGCGCCGGTGTTCCCCACCGTGGCCGCGAGGCGGAAGCGGGGCGCGCAGCGGTAGAGCTGGCACGAGGTGCTGGCGTAGCTACAGCTGCTGGTGCACGACTCCATCTTCCAGCGGCGCCCGCTGGGGTCCGCGTGGACCTCGGCGGCGAGCAGCAGGATGACGATGGGCAGCGCCCTCACTGGCCACCTCCCCGGGCCCAGGTGCGCAGCTGCGCGACGAAGGCCTCGACCGGGCCGAGGACCTGCACGGCGCCCACCGGCGCGGCGCCACCTCCGGGCACCGCAAAGGAGAGGCTCGAGGTGTCGCGCTCCGCCACCAGCTTCCCGCCCCGCGGGAAGACGGCGATCTTCCCCGCCGACATGCCGTACACCCGCCAGACGCCCGGCTCGTCGGGCGCGCGGTCGAGCAGCACGATGCACTCCTCACCTTCACGGAAGGTGGCGACGCCGGCGACCGCCTGCCCGATGCCGTCCACCTCGCCACCGGGCTGCTTGAAGAGCAGCACGCCGCCGGGCTCGCCCTTGATGGTCTCGGTGACGGTGAGCTCGGTCCAGGTCCAGATGCGGTGGTGGCCGGGGTCCCACCCGGAGACCACCCGCGCCACGCGGCCGCGCACCACCAGCGGGACCCGCGCCGTCATTTCCTCCAGGGTCTCGTGCACGATGACGGTGGCGTGCGCGGTGGCCGCGGTGAGCAGGCACAGCGACAACGTGAAGGGGAGGTGGATGGCGCGCATACTTTGGTCTCCTGAAAGGTCGATTATCGACTTTAGTGCGAAGCGACATGTCGGGTCGCGCCGTCTTTTTCGTCAGCAGCGCAGGCTACGAGGCGGCCTGGCAGGCCACCTCGCTGGGCATCACCGCGGCCGCCATGGGCGACGAGGTGGTGTTCGTCTTCGCCTTCGACGCGCTGCGCACGCTGGCCAACGGGACCTTTGGCAAGCCGCTCTCCGACAAACAGCGCTCGGAGGCGCTGCGCGGCAAGGGCATCGGCGCGCCGCTCCCCGCGGCGATGCTGCACGACGCGCGCACCATGGGCGCCCGGGCGTTGGCCTGTGACACCACGGTGAAGCTGTGCGGCCTGTCTGCGCAGACGCTGAAGGCCGAGGGGCTGCTCGACGACGTGCTGGGGCTGCCTCAGCTGTGGCGGTTGACGCAGGCGGCGCGCGTGTTGACGTTCTAGCGCCAACTATGAAGTAGGCTGTCTGGCGCATGCGTACTCCGAGAGTCCTGGCCGCCGCGCTGGGCGTGTCCGTCGTCGCCACCGCCTCCACGTTGGTCCCCCACACCCTCAAGGAGCGCGCGGCGCTCGCCGACCGGGTGGCCCTGGTGCAGGTGCTCTCGCGGCAGACCCTGCCCGAGAAGGGGTCGACGCCCATGAAGACCTTCACGCGGGTGGCGGTGGGCAGGGACCT
>CALNBU010000618.1 GCA_937875615.1 uncultured Archangium sp. | reverse complement strand
ATCGCCCTGGGCAAGGACGCCTCGGCGCTCGCCGAAGCCGTGAAGGGCTACGGCGTCAAGGCGGTGCACGCCGCGTCCGCCGCCTTCCTCGAGCACCCCATCGCCGAAAACTGGGCGCCCACCATCGCCGCGGCGGCCACCGCCATCGGCGCGGAGTGGGTCGGCGCCGCCGCCACCGCCATCGGCCGCGACGTGCTGCCCCGCGTGGCCGCCAGGCTCAAGGCCCCCATGGCCTCTGAAATCCTCTCGGTGGAGGCCGACGGTTCGCTCAAGCGCCCCATGTGGGCCGGCGCCATCATCGCCTCCGTGAAGCTCGACGGGCCGGTGAAGGCGTTCACCGTGCGCACCACCGAGTTCGCCGCCGCCGAGGCGTCGGACGCGGGCGAGGTCAAGGCCTTCGCCGCGGTGGAGCCGAAGGCCCTCTCGAAGTTCGTGGGCTTCAAGGAAGTGAAGAGCGCGCGGCCCGCGCTGACCGAGGCCCGCGTGGTGGTCTCCGGTGGCCGTGGCACCAAGGGCGACTTCAAGCCCATCGACGGCCTGGCCGATGAGCTCGGCGCGGCGGTCGGCGCCTCGCGCGCGGTGTGCGACGCCGGCTGGCAGCCCAACGACCTGCAGGTCGGCCAGACCGGCAAGGTGGTCGCGCCGCAGCTCTACATCGCCGCGGGCATCAGCGGCGCCATCCAGCACGTGGCCGGCATGAAGGGCAGCAAGACCATCGTGGCCGTCAACAAGGACCCCGAGGCGCCCATCTTCCAGGTGGCCGACTACGGGCTGGTGGCCGACCTCTTCAAGGCGCTGCCGGAGCTGCAGGCCGCGGTGAAGGCCGCGAAGTAGGCCAGCGAGCCGATGTACGGCGCGACGGAAGACCTCGCCGACGCGCCGTTCATCGCTCTCGGCATCCACCGGCTGGAGATCCCCGTCCCCTTCATCGAGGCGGGCGGTCCAGCCAACGTCTACGCCATCGAAGACGCCGACGGCCGGTGGACGCTGTTCGACACCGGCATCGGCACCGCTGACGGCCTCGCCGCCCTCTACGGCGAGGCCAGCGCCCGGCGCGTCGACCTCAAGCGCATCTCGCGCATCGTGGTGAGCCACGGGCACCTCGACCACTTCGGCAACGCGCAGCACCTCTCGGAGGAGACGGGCGCGCGCGTCTTCGTGCACGAGGCCGACGTCTCCAAGCTGACCGGGGAGTGGCGCGCCCTCACCGAGCTGACGCGCCACCGCGCGTACTTCGAGCGCGCGCTCGGGTTGCCCGCCGACGTCATCGACGAGCTGCTGGCGCGGCGCAGCGCGGCGCGGGACCTCGTGCGCTACGTCGAGCCCTCCCGCCTCGGCACCATCGGCGAAGGCGAGGTGCTGCGCTTCAAGCACTTCGACGCCACCGTGAAGCACCTCCCCGGCCACACCCCGGGGCTCCTCTGTCTGCACGCCGAGGCGCAGCGGCTCTTCTTCGCCGACGACCACGTGCTGGCGCGCGTCTCTCCCAACCCGGTGCTGGACCTCTCCCTGGGCGAGGGCGACTCCAAGTTCCGGGCGCTGAGCCGCTACATCGAGGGCGCCAGGTGGGTGCAGGCGCTGGAGCTCGACGCGGTGCTGCCAGGCCACGGGCCCGCCTTCCGCGGCCACCGCGCGCTGCTCGAAGGCCTCTTCGGCTTCTACGAGACGCGCCAGAAGAAGCTGCTGGCCGCGCTGGCGGAGCCCAGGAGCGTCTACGAGCTGCTGGCCGCCGTCTTCCCCCGCCGCGACCTGCCGCGGTTGCTGCTGATGGTCTCCGAGGTGCTGGCCAACCTGGAGGTGCTCGAGGACGCCGGCCGCGTGCGCCGGGTGGCGTCGCCCGACGGCGTCACCCGCTACACGCCGTAGGCGGCAATCTTCTGTTGAAGCCGCGCGGCGAGGCCCGCGTGACAGCCGTGCAGCGCCTCGTAGATGCGCCCGGCCTCTTCTCGGTACTCTGCCACCTTGGCGTCATCCCACTGCGGAGGTGGCGGCTCCAGGTTGGTGATGCGGTCGGCCAGCTTCACCAGCCACACCTCGCGCGGCTGGGTGCGGATGCGCCGCAGGACGTCGTCCATCCGGTTGCCCCGGCCCACCGCGTCGTCCTTGGAGAGCGCCCGCACCCCGTCGGCCACCCGCGCGCCGAAGGCCTGCGCCAGCGCCTGGTGCGAGACCCCGGCGTCCTCCATGCAGTCGTGCAGCAGCGCGCACTGCATGGCGAAGTCGACGTCGAAGCTGCCGTCGGCGGCGCACAGCACCTCGGTGGCCACCTTCACCAGGTGCACCACGTAGGGCACCCCCGTCTTCGTCTTCTGGTCGCCGTGCGCGCGGGCCGCGAAGTCCAGCGTCTGCTTGAAGAGCTCCTGGTTCCAGCTCATCGCGGCTCCCGCTGCTGCAGCGCCGCGTAGGTGGCGTACTTGTAGGCGTCGGAGAGCGTCGGGTAGTTGAAGCAGGCCTCGATGAAGAGCTCGGCGCCGGCGCCGGCCAGCATCGCCATCAGCCCCACGTGCACCAGCTCGGTGGCGCCCTCGCCGATGAGGTGCACGCCCAGCAGCTTCAGGTCGCTGCGGCGGAAGAGCAGCTTGAGGTGCCCCTTCTCGCCCGTCATCAACCCGCGCGCGTTGTGCGCCAGGTCGGCCACGCCCTTCACGTAGTCGACGCCCGCCGCACGCAGCGCCTCCTCGGTCTCGCCCACCATCGACACCTCGGGGATGGTGAAGAGGCCGTAGGGGAACAGCGGCGCGACGCGCGTCTTGTATTTCAAGTCGAAGAAGTCGACGACGGCCACCCGCGCCTGCTCCATCGCGGTGGAGGCCAGCGCGGGGAAGCCGATGACGTCGCCCACCGCGGCGATGTGCGACACCCGGGTACGAAAGCGCGCGTCGACGTCGAGCTGACCGCGCTTGCCCGCCACCAGGCCCGCCTTCTCCAGCTGGAGCCCCTCGGTGTTGCCGCTGCGGCCAGCGCAGATGAGGGCCGCGTCGACCTGGAGGCGCTGCCCGTCGGACAGCGTGAGGCACACCTGCTCGCCGGGCGTCTCGCAGCCCCCCACCTGCGCGCCGAGGACGAAGTCGATGCCCAGCGCGGCCATGCGCTCCACCAGCCAGCCGCGCAGCTCTCCGTCGAGGAAACCCAGCACCTCTCCGCGCGACTCCACCACCGTCACCTTCGCGCCCAGCGCCGCGAAGAGGCAGGCGTACTCACAGCCGATGACGCCGCCGCCCACCACCACCAGCGAGCGCGGCAGCTCGTTGACGCGCACCACCTCGTCGGAGTCGTAGATGCGCGGGTGCTCGAAGGCGAAGCCCGGCGGCCGATGCGGGCGGCTGCCGGTGGCGATGAGGAAGTGGGCGCCGCGCAGCCGGCGGTCGCCGACCTCCACGGTGTGCGCGTCGACGAAGCGGGCCTCGCCGTGCACCACCGTCACCCCGTGCCGGGCGAGGTTGTCCGACAGCCGCGCGCGCTCCTCGCGCACCACCTCGTCGAGGCGGTGGAGGAACTCGTGCACGCTGGCCTCGCGACCCAGCGCCATGTCGACGCCGTGCAGCCCGCGCTGCCGGAAGCCCGAGAGGTAGAGCGCCGTCTCCCGCAGCGTCTTCGAGGGCAGCGTGCCGGTGTTCACCATCGCCCCGCCGAGGTGCGGCGCCTTCTCCACCAGCGCCACCCGCTTGCCGAAGTACGCCGCCTGCGCCGCGCCCTTCTCTCCCGCGGCCCCGCCGCCGATGACCACCAGGTCGAACTCGGGCGCCATCAGGGCTGCGCGGGCTCCCCGCCGGCGCGCATGGTCACCCCCCGCTTGCGCACCGCCTTGAAGACGTCGGGGAGCGAGCCGGTCTGCGCGGCGCGGATGATGCCGTCGGGAATCGCCATCTTGGGGTCGGAGTCGAGGTTGTAGACGGCCAGCGTCTGCTTCCGGCCCTCGCCCCAGGGGATGAGCCGCCAGCGACCGCTGTTGCGCTTGTAGGTCCCGCGCACCAGCTTCCAGGTGCGCTCGAAGTGGCCCTCCGGAGACTCCGACAACTCGAAGGAGCAGTCGCTCCACAGGTTGGTCAGCGGGAACGGCATCTGCAGCTCGGTGTGACAGACGCCCGCCTCCACCAGCGACGACTTCTTGAGGCGCGGCATGTACTCGGCGTAGCGGGCGCAGTCGCGGATGATGGCCCACACCTCGCTGGAGGGCGCCCTGGTTGTCGGTGGGCTTCTGTTCGCGCACCACCACCTCCCCCGCCTCGAGCTTCTTGAGGTCCGAGAGCGAGAGCTCGGGGCGCTCGACGGCCATGGCCACCAGCGGAAAGAACACGAACACCGGGAGCAGACGCATGGCCACACCGTACCCCAGCCCACCGTGTCAGCCCAGCCACACCGAGCCGCGGTTCGAGAGCGGCCGCGACGTTGGCAGCGCCGTTGCACTGGGGCTTCGACCGATGCCAACCCACCACGCCCGCCGCTGCCTCCTCGTCGTCCTCCTCGCCGCCACCGGAGCGCTCGCCGCGCCCTACACCGGCGGTGCTCCCTACTTCTTCGTGAAGGGCGCCGAAGACGCCGAGAGCTTCCCGCTGGAGTCCACCGACGTGGCCTTCACCGTCTCGGGCGTCATCGCCGACTTCACCGTGACGCAGACCTACCGCAACCGGGGCGAGGTCCCGCTCCACGCGAAGTACGTCTTTCCGGCGTCGACGCGCGCGGCCGTGCACGGGCTGACCATGAAGCTGGACGACCGGACCATCGTGGCGAAGGTGAAGGAGCGAGGCGAGGCGAGAGCGGAGTTCGAGCGCGCGCGGCAACAGGGCCGCAGCGCCTCGCTGCTGGAACAGGACCGACCCAACGTCTTCCAGATGAACGTGGCCAACATCCTCCCCGGCGAGCGGGTGCAGGTGGTGCTGCGCTACAGCGAGCTGCTGGTGCCCACCGAGGGCGTCTACGAGCTGGTGTACCCCACGGTGGTGGGGCCGCGGTACGACGACTCGACCGCCGCCACCCCAAAGGAGACAGCCTCCTTCACGAACAACCCCACGCTGCACGCGGGCGAGGCGCCGCCCTCCACCTTGAGCCTCCATGGCGCGCTGAAGCTGGGCATGCCTCCGGAGGAGCTGGGCAGCCAGAGCCACCGGCTGGTGTTGAAGCAGACGCCGACCGGCGCCACGCTGGCGCTGCACGACAGCGAGGCGCAGGGCGGGAACCGGGACTTCATCCTGCGCTTCCGTCTGCGCGGTGACGAGGTGCGCTCCGGCCTGCTGCTGAGCGACGACGGCGACGAGAAGTTCTTCCTGCTCATGGTGCAACCCCCCAGGCGGGTGGAGCCGACGCTGATGCCGCCGCGGGAGTTCGTCTTCATCGTCGACGTGTCGGGCTCCATGCACGGCTTCCCGCTGGAGACGGCGAAGCACCTGCTGCGGGAGCTCGCCGCCACGCTGCGGCCCCAGGACACCTTCAACGTGCTGCTCTTCTCGGGCGACTCCCGGCTGCTCTCGCCCCAGTCCGTGCCCGCGACGCCGGAGAACGTGCGGGCGGCGATGCGGGTGCTGGAGGACGAGGTGGGCGGCGGCGGCACCGAGCTGAGGCCCGCCCTGAAGCGCGCGCTGACGCTGGGCCGCGGCGAAGGTCGCTCCCGCAGCTTCGTGGTCATCACCGACGGCTACATCTCGGCCGAGAAGGAGCTGTTCGACACCATCCGCGAGCACCTCCACGAGGCCAACGTCTTCAGCTTCGGCATCGGCTCCTCGGTGAATCGCTACCTGGTGGAGGGCGTGGCGAAAGCCGGCCAGGGCGAGCCCTTCATCATCGAGCGCGCGGAGACGGCGCGCGACGAGGCCCGGCGCTTCGCGGCCTACGTGCAGAGCCCGGTGCTGACCGACGTGAAGCTCGAGGCGCGCGGCGTGACGCTCTTCGACGTGGAGCCCTCGGCGGTCCCCGACGTGCTCGCCGACCGCCCGGTCATCATCTCCGGCAAGTGGCGCGGCGAGCAGAAGGGCGCGCTGGTCTTGAGCGGCGTCACCGGACAGGGGCCATGGCAACAGCGCTTCGACCTCGCGCAGGCCGACACCGACAACCCCGCGCTGCGCTTCCTCTGGGCCCGTTCCCGCATCTCCACGCTGTCCGACTTCGGCCGCGGCGAGGAGACGGCCACGCGCGAGGAGGTGACGCGCCTGGGCCTCCGCTACAACCTGCTGACCCGCTTCACCTCCTTCATCGCGGTGACCGAAGAGGTGCGCGCCGCGCGCCCCGGGGTGGAGGTGAAGCAGCCGCTGCCCATGCCCGACGGCGTCGAAGACAGCGCGCTGGGCACCGAGACCGGCCCCGAGCCCGGCCTCTGGGCGGTGCTGTTGCTGGCCCTGGGGCTGGCCGCGGCGACGCACGCGCGACGGGTGTCGGTGGGGAGGCGCGCGTGAGCGCGGCGCGGCTGGCCTCGCTGGTGGGTCCGCTGGGCGTGGTGTGGGGCCTGAAGGCCGCGCACGGCGGGGCCGACGCCGCGCGCTTCGAGTGGCTGCTGCGGCCGACGGCGTGGCTGGTGTCGGCGCTGACCGGCGCACGGTTCGAGCGCACCCCGGGCGAAGGGTACCTGAGCCGCGCCGACAGCTACGTGCTGGCGCCGTCGTGCGCGGGGCTCAACTTCCTCCTCGCGGCCTTCCTCACCCTCGCCTTCCTCTTCACCTGGCGGCGCCCGTTGCCGGTGGCGCTGCCGCGCCTGCTGGCCTCGCTGCTCGGCGCGTGGGCGCTGACGGTGGTGGTGAACACGGTGCGCATCACGCTCGCGCTGGCGCTGCACCACCGCCCCGCGCTCGCCGCGCGGCTCCCGCTGGGCGCCGACGACGCGCACCGCTGGTTGGGCGTGCTGGTGTACGCCGGCGCGCTGTTCGCCCTGCACGCGGCGCTGAGCCGTCGCCCGGTGTCCACGTGAAGGTGCTGCGCCCGCTGAGCGCCTACCTCTTCGTCACCATCGGCCTGCCGTGGCTCAACGGCGCCGGCGCGGACCCCGGCTTCGCGCATCATGCCGGCATGGTGGTGACGGGCGCCGTGGGCCTCGCGGTCGTCTGGCAGGGGGCGCTGTCGGCGTGGGCCGCCGCTCGCTCGCCGAGGTGACGGGCGAGCCGGAGGTCGGCGCCGCCTACAGCAGCGGAGAGCGACGCGCCTTGAGCACCTCGACCACCTTGCGCACGTCCTGACTGCGGCCCTTGGGCAGCACCAGCACCACGTCGCCGGCGTCGACCACCACCACGTCGCGCATGCCCACCACCGCCACCGGGCGCCCCGCGGTCAGCACCACGCTGCCCGAGGTGTCGACCAGCAGCGCCTGCGCGTCGGCCACGTTGCCCTGCGCGTCGAGCGGCCGCACCTCCGGGAGCGCGTTGAAGCTGCCCACGTCACTCCAGCCACAGGCCGCGGGCACC
>CALNBU010000617.1 GCA_937875615.1 uncultured Archangium sp. | reverse complement strand
GCGACGAGCTGGCCACCATGTTCGACGCCGCGCTGGGCGAGGCGGGCATCGAGCGGGAGCTGACGGCCCGGCTGCTGGCGCTGGTGCCGGCCGAGGCCGGGCACAAGGCGGTGCTCACCCGCACCGCCCTGCCACCGGGGCCCGACGCGGCGAAGGCCATCCTCGCGCTCGCGGAGCAGGAAGGCGTCGACGCCATCGTGTTGTCGACGCACGGTCAGACCGGGCTGCTGAGCCGTGTGCGCGGCTCGGTGGCCGACGCGGTGCTGCAGGGGAGCACGCGGCCGGTGCTGGTGGTCAAGCCCGAGTAGCCGTCACGCGCGGGTCGGCTGCAGCCGGCCCTCGCGCACCGCGTAGAGCGCCAGCACCACCGCGTACGCGCCGATGACGTCGATGGTGTAGTGCAGGTGCGCGAAGAACACCGAGAGCACCACCAGCACGTGGCTGAGCAGCATCGGCCAGCGCAGGGCGGGCCAGCGCCAGACGTACAGGAGCAACAGCAGCGTGGTGGCAGTGTGGCCCGAGAAGAAGAGATCTTTGGTGAGGTACACCCGCGCGCCCTCACCCGGGTCGAAGAAGCCCGGCGTCATCAGGTGGAGGAAGGCCTGCCAACGGGCGTCGGCGTCCATGCCCGCGTGGAGATCTCCGCCGCGCACCGGCCCCAGCCCGGTCACCACGATGCACAGGCCCCGCAGCAGCGCCACCAGCCCGGCCGACACCGTGTAGCGCACGAAGGTGTCGACGTGCCGCCAGGCCAGCCACACCGCGATGGGCACGTAGGCCACCAGCCACAGCAGGTAGTTGTAGCGGTCGACCCAGGGCACGTAGGGGACGTGCGCGAGCACCAGGTCCGGCAGCTGCGGCGCGGGGCGGGCCTCGGCCCACAGCGCCAACCACACCATCACCGCGTAGCAGCCGAAGCGGAAGACGAGGCTCGCGACCACGCGCGCCGCCGGCGAAGAGACGTTCACCCGGCGGCGCTTAGCGCATCAACCCCGGCGCGCTTCAGAAGTTCGACTCGAGGCCCACCGCGGCGGCGTGCACCACCGAGGCGATGCGCACCGCGTCGTGCACCTGGTCGGTCGACAGCCCGCCGTCGAGCACCACCGCCTCGTGCGCGTTGAGGCACGCCTGGCAGTTGTTGATGGCCGAGACGGCGAGGCAGAACAGCTCGAAGTCGGCCTGGTTGGTGGCCACCTGCTTGAGGCGCATCATGCGCAGGCGCGCGGGCTTCTGGCCGTACTCCTCTTTCCCGATGATGTGCCGGAAGCGGTAGTAGACGTTGTTCATCGCCATCAGCACCGCGGCGGCGCGCGCGTCATCCACCACCGCGTCGCCGACGCCGGCGGCCTTCGCGTCGGCGATGAGCGCCTTCGTCAGCGCCTCGTGCCGCGCGGCGTACCCGCAGGCGATGGCCACGCCCCACGTCTGGTCGGCGTTGAGCTGCCCGGGCGCCAGCACGTTGGTGAGGTTGATCTTGATGTCCTTCGCGACCTCGGGGAGCTGCTCGCGAAGCTGGTTGAGGTTCTCCATGGCGTCCTTCTTTCGTGGAAACAGCGGAGTTCGGACAGACCACGGGCGTGGCGGAAGACGACGACTTCACACCACGCCCGCGTCACTGCCTTCGATGAAGCGGCTTCAGCTGGCCTTCTTGAGCTGCGCGGAGAGCGTCTCCTCGCCCTTCTGCCAACCGCAGGCGCAGAGCTCGCCGGTCTGCAGGCCGTCCAGCACGCGGAGGACCTCATCGACGTTGCGGCCGACCGAGAGATCGTTGGCCGCGGCGTAGCGGACCACGCCGTCGGGGTCGATGATGTACGTCGCGCGCAGCGCCACGCCCGCCTGCGGCTGGAGCAGGCCGTAGTCGGCGGCGAACTTCGGGCCGACGTGCAGCAGCGGGGTGTTGATCTTCTTCAGGTCGGCGTGATCCTTCCGCCAGGCCAGGTGGCTGAACTCGTTGTCGGTCGAGCCGCCGAGCACCACCGCGTCGCGGTCGGCGAAGTCCTTCGCCTTCTTGTCGAACTCCACGATCTCCGTGGGGCACACGAAGGTGAAGTCCTTGGGGTAGGTGTAGAAGACCACCCACTGGCCCTTGTAGTCGGCGAGCTTGATGTCCTTGAACTCCTTGCCCTTCTCGAGGCCGACGCAGGCGGTGGAGGTGAAGTCGGGAGCCTTGGTACCGGGTGAAAGCATGATGATTCTCCTTGGGGTTGGTTGAACGTGTTGGGGGTGAGACTCAGCGCTTCTTCACAGGGGCCTTTTCACGCCCCTGCATGCGAGACCCGCCGAGCTTCCGGCCCCGCATGACGACCATGTATTCGCGGACTTCGTAACCCTTGAGGGCGCTCACGTCGCCCACCTTGAGCGTGTCCCAGCCGAGATCATCGATGCGACCGGTCTCGTCGTCGATGAAGTGGTGGTGCGGCTCGAGGCGGGGGTCGAACCCCGTGCGCCCCTCGGCCAGCACCAGCTGCCGCAACAGCCCCTTCTCCACGAAGAGGTTGAGCGTGTTGTAGACGGTGGCGCGCGAGAGCATCGGGAACCCCACCTGCACCTGGGCCAGCACCTCGTCGGCCGAGGGGTGCGCGTCGGTCGTCAGCACGTAGTGCGCCACCGCGAGGCGCTGCGCAGACGGCTGGATGCCGGCGCCGCGCAGTCTGTCGACCAGGTCGGGGTTCATGATGCGGTTAGACATAATCCAGAGTTTGACATCGTCAACGAGAAGTTCGGGGGGCTGCTTCTGGAGCGCGAACGCCCTCCGTTGCCATTATGAAGCGCCCATGACGAAGAAGACCGCGCAGGGGAAGGCAGTCGCTGTGGACATCGGCATCGCCGAGGCCGACCGGAAGGCCATCGCGGAGGGCCTCAACGGCCTGCTCGCAGACACCTACGGGCTGTACCTCAAGACGCACGCCTTTCACTGGAACGTGACGGGCCCCATGTTCCAGACGCTGCACCTGATGTTCGAGACCCAGTACAACGAGCTGTGGACCGCCACCGACCCCATCGCCGAGCGCATCCGCTCGCTGGGCTTCCCGGTCAAGGCCACCTACACCGCGTTCTCGCGCCTCTCCTCCATCCCCGAGGCCGACGGCGTGCCGGAGGCCACCGACATGGTGCGCGAGCTGGTGAAGGGCCACGAGGCCGCGGCGCGCACCGCCCGCTCCATCTTTCCCCGCGCGGAGAAGGGCGGCGACGAGTCGACCGTCGACCTGCTGACCCAGCGGCTGCAGGTGCACGAGAAGACCGCCTGGATGCTGCGCAGCCTGCTGGCCTGAAGCGTCCGTGCAACGCCTCACCAACCCCATCCAGCGCTACGCCTGGGGGAGCCCCACCGCGCTCCCCTCGCTGCTGCGCGTGGCCCCCGACGGAGGCCCGCAGGCCGAGCTCTGGCTCGGCGCCCACCCCAGCGCGCCCTCCCGGGTCGAGAGCGTCTCGCCGAGTTCATCGCCCGCGACGCGCCACGGCTGCTCGGCGCGCGCGTGGCGGCCCGCTTCGACGGACAGCTCCCCTTCCTCCTCAAGGTGCTGGCCGCGGCCCAGCCGCTGTCGCTGCAGGCGCACCCCAGCCTGAGCCAGGCCCGCGCGGGCTTCGCCCGGGAGAACGCGGCCGGGCTGCCCCCCGACGCGCCCACCCGCTGCTACCGCGACGCCAACCACAAGCCGGAGCTCATCTGCGCGCTCACCACCTTCCACGCGCTGTGTGGCTTCCGGCCCGTGCGCGAGTCGCTTCGCCTGCTCACCGGGCTGGGCGTCGACGTCACCGGGCTGGAGCGCGACGGCCTCGCGACCTGGTTCCGCGCGGTGATGACGGAGCGCCGCTCGCTCACCCGCGTCGTCGAGGTGCCCGGCTTCGAGCGGGAGTGCGCGTTGGCGCGGCGCCTCGTCGAGGCCTGGCCGGGCGACCCCGGCGTCCTCGGCGCGCTGCTGCTCAACTACGTGGTGCTGCAGCCGGGTGAGGCGCTGTTCCTCTCGGCCGGCAACCTGCACGCCTACGTCGAGGGCACCGGCGTGGAGCTGATGGCCAACTCCGACAACGTGCTGCGCGGCGGCCTGACCCCCAAGCACGTCGACGTGGCGGAGCTGCTCTCGGTGCTGGACTTCACCGACGCCGCGCCCACCGTGCTGCGCGGCGACTATGCGACGCCCGTCGAGGACTTCCGGCTGACCCGGCTGACGCTGGGCGCCCCCCAGCAGCTCCCGGCACGCGCGCAGATTCTCCTCGTCACCGAGGGAGAAGCGCAGCTGGGAGACCTCACCCTGAAACAGGGCGAGTCGGTGTTCCTCGGCGCCGACGAGCAGCGCACGCTTTCCGGTCACGGCGTGGTGTTTTGTGCGAGTGCGGGGCTCTCACCGTGAAGCTCGCGCACTTCTCCGACATCCACGTCACCCACTTCCCGCTGGCGGGGGGCCTCCGGCTCAAGCGCCTGGCGGCGGTGGCCAGCTACTCGCTGATGGGCCGCGGGCAGCACTTCCGCGGCAGCGACGAGCGCATCGGGCGGCTGCTGGCCAGCGTCGACGCGCAGGGCGTGGACCACGCGCTGTGCACCGGAGACCTCACCGGCGTCTCCTCGAAGGCCGAGTTCGCGGAGGTGGCGCGCCTCTTCGGCCCGCGGCTCCGGCAACCGGAGCGCTACACCTGCATCCCCGGCAACCACGACCGCTACGTGCGCGGCGCGGAGGGGCTGTTCGAGAAGCACTTCTCCACCTTGAGCGAGGGCGGCCGCTTCCCCTTCGTGAAGCAGGTGGGCGCGCTGAGCATCGTGGCCATCGACGTGACGCGGCCCACCGGCCTCGTCGACTCCTCGGGCCTCTGCGGCGAGCAGCAGCGCGCGGCGCTGCTCGACATCCTCACCGACCCCTCGCTCCGGCAGCGCTTCGTGGTGCTGGCGCTGCACTACGGGCTGCTGCGCGCCGAAGGCCAGCGCGACCGCCGCAACCACGGGCTGCGCGACGACCTCGAGGTGATGGCGCTCATCGACCGCGCCGACGTGTCTCTCGACCTGGTGCTGCACGGGCACATGCACCGGCCCTACGTGGTGAAGACGAAGCGGCGCACCATCATCAACGCCGGCAGCGCCACCGACCTGCACGTCAAGCGCTTCGGCTACCACGTCTACGACATCGACGCCGACGCGCACCGCGTGCGCATCCAGCGCTTCGGGTGGAACGGCAGCGACTACGCCCCCGTGCCCGACTCGCCGCTCAATCAGGAGCTGGTCACCCGCGTCGCCTGAGCCAGCTCGGGGAAGACCTTCGACACCTTGGCGAGCAGGTAGTCGCCCCAGGTCCCCGACAGCGTGTGCGCGCTGGCGTGGTCCCAGCGCTCCGCGGCGTCCTGCTCCACCGGTCGAACCAGCGCGCCGGGGAGCGGCTCGATGCGCGCGTCGAAGGCGGGGTCGAAGAAGAACGGCCAGGAGAAGCGACTGCGCCCGGAGACGTTGCGCACCCGGTGCGGCGTGCTGCGGTACCGGCCGCCCGTCATGCGGTCCAGCATGTCGCCCAGGTTGCAGACGAAGGTGCCCGGCAGCGGCGGCGCGTCGACCCAGCCGCCCGGCGTCTTCACCTCCAGCCCACCGCAGTCGTCCTGCTTCAAGATGGTGAGCAGCCCGTAGTCGGTGTGCTCGCCCACGCCCCAGCCGGCGGCCACCGCGGGGTGGCGCGGCGGCGGGTAGTGGAAGAGGCGGAAGAGCACCAGCGGCTGACGCGTGAGAGAGGCCTCGAAGAAGTCTGCCCGCAGGCCGAGGCTCTCGGCCATCAACCGCATCAGCCGGTGCCCCAGCGCGCGCTGCGCGTCGAGCCACGCCAACACCACCTCGCGCAGCTCCGGGAGCTCGTCGGGAAACAGGTTGGGGCCGTGCAGCGGCCGCGGGTCTCCGCGCGGCAGCTCGTCACCGAAGTAACACCCCTCCTTGAGGTCCGCGGCGCCCGAGGTCAGCTCTCCGCCCAACGGAAACCAGCCGCGCCACGCCCGCCCGCCGCGCGACATGGCCACGCGCCGCTTCGCCGCCTCGTCCAGCGCGAAGAAGTCCCGGGTGACCGACTCCAGGCGCCGCTCCAGCGCCGCGTCGATGCCGTGGCCCGCGACGTAGAAGAAGCCGTGCGTCTCGCAGGCCTCGCGCAGCCGCGCGGGGTCTGCCGCGCCGAGGTCGATGACCGGGAGCGCGCTCACCGCTTCTTCTTCGCGGCCTTCTTCTCGTAGGTGCAGGTGACGTCGGTGCTGATGCCGCCGCGGACGAACCAGTGACCGAAGACGGTCATCTTCCGCGGCGCGCAGGCCTTCACCAGCGCGTCGAGAATCTCGTTGGTGGCGCGCTCGTGGAACGCGCCCTCGTTGCGGAAGCTCCACAGGTAGAGCTTGAGCGACTTCGACTCGATGCACTTCTGGTCGGGGACGTAGGAGATCTTCAGGTGCGCGAAGTCGGGCTGCCCGGTGAGCGGGCAGAGACAGGTGAACTCCGGGACGTCGAACACGATTTCGTAGTCGCGGGCCGGAGCGGGGTTGGGAAAGACGTCGAGCTTCTTGGAGGGCTGGGTCGCCATGCCGCGCCCCATAGCGCATTCGAAGCGTGGTGGCGCCGCCGCGTGCGCGCGGGCTTTCCATTCTCCCGGGCTTCGGGCAAGAGCGCCCGGCGATGGTCGACCTCACCCGCGCGCTGGAGGTGCTGCGAGGTGGCGGCCTCGTGGCCCTGCCCACCGAGACCGTCTACGGCCTGGGCGCCGACGCGGCCAACGAGCTGGCGGTGCGGCGCATCTTCGCGGTGAAGGGCCGACCGGCGGACCACCCGCTCATCGTGCACGTCGCCAGCCCCGAGGTGGCGCGCGCGTGGGCCGCCGACTTCCCGCCCGACGCACAGGTGCTGGCGCGCGCCTTCTGGCCCGGGCCGCTGACGTTGATCCTCCGCCGGAGCCCCCTGGCCTCCGACGCGGTCACCGGCGGGCAGGACACCGTCGGCCTGCGCGTGCCGGCGCACCCGGTGGCGCTGGAGCTGCTGCGGCGCTTCGGTGGCGGCATCGCCGCGCCCTCCGCCAACCGCTTCGGCCGCGTCAGCCCCACCAGCGCCGCGCACGTCCGCGACGCGCTGGGCGACGACGTCGACCTGGTGTTGGACGGCGGCCCCTCCACGGTGGGGGTGGAGAGCAGCATCGTCGACGTCTCGGGCGCGCGGCCGCGGCTGCTGCGGCCCGGCGGTGTGCCCCGGGAAGACCTGGAGCGCGCGCTGGGCCGGCCGCTGCCCGACGCCTCCTCCACGAAAGATGTCCGCGCCCCGGGGATGCTGAGCTCGCACTACGCGCCGCGCGCGGGGCTGCGCCTGGTGACCGCGGCGGAGCTGCCTGCGGCCCTGGCGCAGCACGCGAGCGAGCGGCTGGTGGTGGTGGCGGGCGACT
>CALNBU010000616.1 GCA_937875615.1 uncultured Archangium sp. | reverse complement strand
TTGACGATGGGCAGCGGCGCGCCGCCGAGGTGTCCAGTGGCGCCGAGGTGGTGGTGCAGGCCGCCGTCGAGCATCACGAAGCGCCGGCCGCGCGACACCTTCAGCGAGACGACCCGCGCCACGTACAGACCGGCGGGGGCGGCCAGCCAGCGGCCCGGCTCCACCGAGGCCTCCAGCCCGCGACCTGCGAGCAGCGCCTGCAGCCGGCGCCCCGCGGCCTCCACGTCGAGCTCCTGACCCTCGACCACGCCCCAGCCTCCGCCGAAGTTGAGGCTCCGCACCGGCGCACCGAGGCGCTCGGCGCAGGCCACCAGCGCCGTGGCCGCGGCGAGGAGCCCGCCGACGCTGGTGCACTGGCCGCCCGGGTTGGTGTGCAGCCCCTCGAAGTCCAGGCCCCGCAGCAACGGCAGCACCGCGGGCAGCGCCTCTTCATCGATGCCGAAGGGGCTGGGGACGCCGCTCATCGACACCCGCCACGCCTTGAGCTGGAGCTGCAGGTTGACCCGCACCCGCACCCGGGCCCGCACATCGAGGCCGGCGAGGTGCTCGAGCTCCCTCGGGGACTCGGCGGTGATCGACACCCCCAGCCGCGCCGCCCGCTCCAGCGCGGCCGCCGTCTTCGCCGGGCCGGTGAAGCTCAGCTGCGCCGGAGACCAGCCGCAGCGCAGCGCCAGCTCCAGCTCCCCCAGCGACGCCACGTCGAGGCCGTCGAGCTCGCCGCGCAGCGCGCGGAGCACCGCGGGGTGCGGGTTGGCCTTCATCGCGAAGAGCACCGAGGCCGGCACCGCGCGCTTCGCCCTGCGGGCGCGCGCCCGCAGGAGGTCGAGATCGTACAGGTAGAAGGGCGTGCCGTGGCGCGACGCGAGCTGGAGCGCGTGGTCTCTCATCTTCAGGGCGCGCGTCGTAGCGGCCGGGCGACGCCGCGTCCACGCAAGGCCCTCAGCGCCGGCGGCCCTCCTGGAACGTCGCCTCGAGTTCCACGCGCTGGCCGTCGCGCAGCACCACCGCGGTCACCGTCTCGCCGGGGCGCGCCTGCATCAGCACGAACATCAGGTCCTCCACCGAGGCCAGGTCGAAGCGGCCCAGCTTCACCAGCACGTCGCCGCGGCGCATGCCCGCCTTGTCGGCGCCGCCGCCCGCGCGCACGTCGTCGAGCAGCACGCCCTTGACGCCCGCGGCCCCGTAGCTGGGCACCGTGCCCAGCGAGGCGTTGAAGCTCCGCGCGTCGCCGCGCACCGGCGAGGGCAGCTTCTGGAAGGTGAGCTTCGTGTCACCCAGCGCGCGGGTGATGTCCACCGCCACCTCCGCCACCCGGGCCATGCCGCCCGCGTTCAGCTTGTCGGCCGTGTCCGAGGGCTTGTGGTAGTCGCCGTGCGCGCCGGTGAAGAAGTGCAGCACCGGTAGCCCCACCGCGTAGAACGAGGTCTGGTCCGAGGGGCCGTACCCGTCGCCGCCGGTGACACAGGCCACCCGCGCCGAGGCGCAGGCCTCCCCCACCACGCGCTCCCACTCCAGCGCCGAGCCGCCCCCCAGCACCGAGAGCGTGTTGTCACGCAGGCGGCCCACCATGTCGAGGTTGAGCATCGCCACCGCGCCCTTGAGCCAGCCAGGCTCGCTCTTCACCAGCGCGGCGCTGCCCAGCACGCCGTCCTCCTCGCCGCTGAAGGCCACGATGACCACGTCGTTCTTCAGGGTGGCCTTCGCCCCGGCCAGCGTACGGGCGATCTCCAGCAACGTGGCCGTGCCCGAGGCGTTGTCGTCGCCGCCGCCGTGCGCCACGTGCTTGTCCGGCGCCAGCGAGTTGTGACCACCGAAGCCGAGGTGATCGTAGTGCGCGCCGATGATCACCGGGCCGCCCGTCTTCTGGCCCGCCTCGATGTGCGCCACCACATTGAAGGCCTGGGTCTTCTCGTGCGCCAGCTTCACCTCGAGCGCCACGTCGATGCTCTTCTTCGCCTCGAGCTGCTTCCAGAAGGGCGCGAGCACCGAGCGCTTCACCACCACCACCGGGATGCCGGCCTCGCCGGTGCCCTCGGGCGCGAGCGCAGGCAACGCCGCCTCGGGCGGGAGCTCCTTGCTCACCGGCCAGTCCACCACCACCAGCGCCTTCGCTCCCCGGCTCTTCGCGGCGAAGGCCTTGCGACGGAGATCTCCCGCGCGGCGCTGCGCCTCCGCGGAGTCCAGCTTCTCCGACTCCGGCACGAAGCGGCGGGCGATGACCACCTTGCCCTTCACGTCGAGGCCCTTGAAGTCATCGAAGCCCAGCGCCTCGTCGTGCAGCGCCCACCCCGCCAGCACCGCCTTGCCCTTCACCGCCCCCTGCGAGCTCCAACCCACCGGCGTGAAGTCGGTGACGGGCTTGCCGCCCACCGCCAGGGCGCTGGTCGAGGTCACCCGCGTCACCACGTCGAAGGGCGCCCGCTCGGTGCGCAGGCCCAGCGCCTTCAACTTCTCTTCCAGGTACGCGCCGGCAGCGGCCAGCCCCTGCGTGCCGATGCCGCGCCCCTCGCGCTCCGGCGCCGCGAGCCAGGTGGCGTCTTCCAGGATCCGCTCCGCGGCGCCGGCGGTGCTCTGCGGCGGCGCGTCGACCCACCGGGTGATGAAGAGGTTGGTGTCCTGCGCGCCCTTCGCCGTCATCCGGTTGCTGGCGAAGATGAGCCACTGGCCGTCAGGGGAGAACATGGGGAAGCCGTCGAAGCCCGGCGTGTGGGTGATGCGCTCGAGCTGGGTCCCGTCGGTGTTGATGGCCCAGATGTCGAACTCCCGGCCCTTCGGGTCGCCATGGTTGGTGGAGAAGAGGATGCGCTCCCGGCCCGGCACGAAGAACGGCGCGAACGACGCGGCGTTCAGGTACGTCACCTGCCGCGCCTCGCTGCCGTCGGCGTTGGCCACGAAGAGCTCCAGCTTGCTGGGCCGCACCAGCCCCTTCGCCAGCAGCGCCTGGTAGTCCTCCAGCTCACGACCGGGCTTGGGGCGAGACGCGCGCCAGACGATCTTGCTGCAGTCGGCGTTGAAGAACGCGCCGCCGTCGTAGCCGGGCGTGAAGGTGAGCCGCTTCACGTTCTTGCCGTCCTTGTCCATGCGGTACAGCTCGAGATCTCCGTCGCGCACCGAGGTGAAGAGAATCGAGCCGTCCTTCCCGCACACCGTGGCCTCCGCGTCGTAGCCGGGCGCGTCCGTCAGGCGCGTCAGCTCCCCGGAGCCGTCGGCCTTCTTCTTGAAGATGTCGTACGAGTCGTAGAGCGCCCAGACGTAGCCCATCGAGTGATCCGGCTTGGGCGGGCAGGCGTCACCGCCGAGGTGCGTGGACGCGTAGAGCACCTCCTGGTCGTCGTGGAGGTAGTGCGCGCAGGTGGTCGCCCCCTTCCCGCTCGAGAGCTGCGTCATCGGCCCCGGAACGCCGTCGACCAGGGGCATGGTGTAGATGCGATCGCACCCGTCGTCGACGCCGCGCCGCTGCAGCGACACGCCGCGGCCGTCGAAGCGCCAGTAGGCCTCCGCGTTCTCACCGCCGAAGGTCAGCTGACGGAGCCCGGAGAAGTGGACTTCTTCAGCCGCCTGCACCGGCGTGGGAGGCGACTCCACCTGCTTCGTCGTCGCGCAGGACCAGAGAACACACAGCGTCCAGAGAGGAATTCGGTTCATACGCGCCCCTTATCAGACCTCGCAGAAGTGGACTTTGACTTTGATTTTCAAAATGAGATAGACGCACGTCCCGCTTCTCGCAGTGACGAAAGGAACTTCATTCTCCATGGCTCGCTATACCGGTCCCCGTACCCGTCGTGCCCGCCGCCTCGGCGTGGCGCTGGCTCATCTCTCCACCAAGGATCCCGACAAGGACTCCTCGCTGCGCAAGCCGTACCCGCCCGGCCAGCACGGCCCTGATCGCATGGTGAAGCGCACCGAATACGGCGTGCGCCTCCTCGAGAAGCAGAAGCTCAAGCTGGCCTACGAGCTGCTCGAGCACCAGTGCCGCCGCGTGGTGGCCCGCGCCAAGAGCACCGGCCAGAACGCCGCCTCGCGCATCATGGTGCTGCTGGAGCAGCGCTTCGACGTGCTCGTCTTCCGCGCCGGCTTCGCCACCTCCATCCGCCAGGCCCGTCAGATGGTGCGCCACGGCGCCTTCACCCTCGACGGGGCCAAGGCCAACATGCCCGGCGAGGAGCTGCGGCCCGGCGCCGTGGTGCGGCTGCGCGAGCGCTTCCACCACCACCCGCTCTTCGTCTCCATCCTCGCCCGCACCGCGTCGCGGCCGGTGCCGCCGCACCTCAAGCGCGCGGCGACGCCCTTCGAATTCACGGTGACCGGTGAGCCCCTCGACGTGGAGCCGCTGCTCCCCATCGAGCTCACGCGCGTCATCGAGTTCTACGCCTGACGACGATGACCGCCTCGCAGCGCCACCGATACCGGCGGCGCTGCGGGACGACGCTTCGCTGGTAGCCTGTGTCGCTCATGAGCGACCAGCCCGACTTTCTCAGGGAAATCGACACCCAGATCCGCGCCCGCTACACGCTGCTGTACCTCGTCACCTACGAGGAAGAGCGCGTGGAGAAGCTCCTGGGCGAGCTGGCGCGCACCCACGGCAAGGAGCTGGTGGAGTGGACCGTCACGCGGGGCCTGCGCACCTTCAACGGGAAGCTGCGCGGTCCCCCCGCCGACGACACCGGTGATCCGGCGCGGGCGCTGCTCCAGATACCGAAGCTGCCCAACCCCTCGCTGGTGCTGCTCAAGGACTTCCACCGCTACCTCGACGAGCCGCACGTGGTGCGCGCGCTGCGCGAGGCGGGCATGGCGCTCAAGACCGCCTTCACCACCATCATCATCGTCGCGCCGGTGCTGACGCTCCCGGAGGAGCTCGAGAAGGACGTCTCGGTGGTCGACGTACCGCTGCCGACCCAGGCGGACCTGATGACGCTGCTGCGGGAGATCGCGCGGGTGGTGACCAGGCATCGGAAGGCCTCGGTGGAGCTCACCGGCGAGCAGGCGGAGCAGCTGGTGGGCGCGGCCCATGGGCTCACCCTGCTGGAGGCCGAGAACGCCTTCGCCAAGGCCATCGCCCGCGACAACCGCCTCGACGGCAGCGACCTGCAGCTCATCCTCGACGAGAAGAGCCAGGTGGTGCGCAAGTCGGGGCTGCTCGAATACAGCCCCGCCCAGCAGTCGCTCTCCGACGTCGGCGGCCTCCGACATCTCAAGCGCTGGCTGGAGCGGCGACAGGGCGCGTTCTCCGACAAGGCGCGCGCCTTCGGGCTCCCCGCCCCCAGGGGGCTGCTGCTGCTCGGGGTGCAGGGCTGCGGCAAGAGCCTCACCGCCCGGGCCATCGCCGCCAGCTGGCGGCTGCCGCTGGTGCGCCTCGACATGGGCCGCATCTTCTCCGGGCTGGTCGGCAGCTCTGAAGAGAACCTCCGCAAGGCTATCCAGACCGTGGAGAGCCTCTCTCCGGTGGTGCTGTGGATCGACGAGATCGAGAAGGGGCTGGCGGGGAGCGGCGGGGGCGCCAACGACACCGGCGTCGCCGCCCGCGTGCTGGGGACGCTCTTGACCTGGCTGCAGGAGAAGACCGCGCCGGTGTTCGTGGTGGCCACCGCCAACCGCATCGCGGCGCTGCCGCCCGAGCTGCTGCGCAAGGGCCGCTTCGATGAGATCTTCTTCGTGGATCTGCCCACCGAGGAGGAGCGCGCCAGCATCCTCTCGCTGCAGCTCTCGAAGCGCCGCAGGGACCCCGCCAACTTCCCCATCCCCGCGGTGGCGAAGCTCACCGAGAATTTCTCCGGCGCCGAGCTGGAGCAGCTGGTGGTGTCCGGGCTCTACGACGCCTTCGCCGACGGCGTGGAGCTGAACGGCGAACACCTGCTGAACGCCGCGAAGGAGACGCCGCCGCTGGCCGTCACCATGGCCGAGGAGGTGACGACGCTGCGCAACTGGGCCCGCACCCGAACCCGGCCGGCGTCGTGACCACCGTCAGTCGTTGTCGCCCTCGAGGCTGGTGGGGATCTCCAGGTCGAGCACGGTGATGAACTCCGTCTTGAGCAGGTCGGTCACGCCCTTCACCTCGTCGTAGATCCTCCGTGCGGTGGCGGGCTCCGCCTGGAGCGCGGTGCGCAGCTCGGGGGCCGCCTCAAGCGACGCGCGCAGCGTCGCCAGATCGGCGCTCATGTGCGCCTCGAGCTCCGTGGCGTTGACGGCGACCAACAGGCTGTCAAAGCCCTGCCCCTTCACGCCCTCTTCGCACCCATGGAACAGCCTGGCGAAGCCGGCCAGGTTCGCGCGCAGCGCCACGGTGTTGAGCTCCGCGTGCTGGAACTCCAGCAACTCCGCGCAGGGCGGGTTCTGGCAGCTCCCCGCGGCGAGGCCCAGCGGGGCGGCCAGCTTCACGTCCTTCACCGGCCCATCGAGGTAGAAGAGCGCGTCGCTGAGGCTGTTGAGCGCGGTGCGCTGGCTCATGAACACGCGGTTGTTGCTGCCGGGCTCCGCCAGCGTCGTGGTGAAGCCGTCCTTCCACCTGGCGGTGAGCGCCACCGCCCGCGCGTGCACGTCGGTCGACACCGCCTGCGCGAAGGCGCGACGACGCGCGGCAAGCTCCTCGGCCGACAGCGCAGCCCAGGCCCCGGAGGCCACGATGGACGCGTCCTCGGCGCACGCCGTCTGCGTCCCCGTCTCGAACAGGAGGTAGTCGAGCGCCGCGAGCGTCTTGCGGTTGACCAGCAGGGTCTCGATACCCGCCTCCCAGCTCTTCGCCACCAGCGCCTCCTCCAACGCGCAGCGGGTGACCAGCGGCCACGCGTACACGGTGTCGCGCAGGCCCTCTCCGCCGGGCAGCAGCGCCAACGCCGCCGGCCCCACCTGCAGCGCCTCCAGCAGCTCCCACTGCGTCATCGCCCCGGCGAAGGCCACCCGGGCGGCCTCCGGATCATCGGCGTCGAAGGACGCCACCAGCGCGGAGGTGCGCTCCGTGAACCGGACGAACTCGGCCTCGATGCACCGCGCGCTCTGCGCCAATACCTTGCCCCGCTGCTCGGACTCAGAGGGCCTCGTCGGAGGCGAACTGCACGCCGCCAGAAGCAACCACACCATGGAGAACATCCGCACGCTGGCCGGCATATTGACAGTGAGGATCAAAATCAATAACTGCCCTGACCCATGAACTCTCTCTCCGCGAAGTCGCTGTTCGTCGTGCTGGCCGTGAGCGCGTGTGGTGTCGAGGAGGTCAAGGACACGCCCACTGTCCCGTTGAACCCGCAGCCCACTGTTCCCTGCGAGAGCTGCACTCCCGAAGAGGTGCCCGATCTCCCCGTGCCTGAAGAGGGGCCGGAGCTCTTCCCCTGGAACTACTCGCGCTTCACCGACGTGGACTACGTCAACTTCGACACCCTGGTCGCGAACCCCGATTCGGCCGCCGGCCGCATCGTGGAGACCCGCGGCGTGGTGCGCGCCTCGTGCCAGGCCCGCGGCTGCTGGATGGAGGTCCGCTCCTCGCTGGACGCGAGCAGCCAGTCGATGACGGTGCGCTTCAAGGACTACAGCTTCTTCGTCCCGCTCGACTCGCGCAGCGCCGACGTGCGCTTCCAGGGCCAGGTGCAGATCACCAGGCTCACCTCGTCGGAGGTCGCGCACTACGAGTCCGAGGGCTACACCTTCAGCAACAAGGAAGCTGACGGCAGCGTCACCATCCTGGAGTTCACCGCCATCGGCGTGGAGATGTGGCGTCGCAAGTGAAGTACCTCCCGCTGCTCTTGCTGTGCGTCGCCTGCGACGTGCCTCCTTCCGAGGCCGACGCCGGCGACGCCGGCACCACTGTCACCAACACCTTCTGCTTCGGTCGCCCGAAGCTGGAGTTCTGTGAGGACTTCGACGGAGCTCCGCTCCCCGGAGCCTTCGCCACGGCGCACAACCTCGGCGGTCAGGCGCGCCTCGACGACTCCGCCTTCACCACCATGCCCCGCTCCGTGGTGATGCAGACGACCGAAGAGAACGCCGTCGTCACCCTGTCCGCGCCGGGCACCGACGCACGCCAGACCTTCAAGACCTTCGTGCAGCTGCGGGTCGACGAGAAGCCGACCACCGGCGCGGCGGAGGTCCTGTCCATCGGGAACGGCGCGCACCACTACAGCCTCTGGCTCGACGCCAACGAGGCGCTCTCGGTGGTGGCCGACGGGCAGGCGCTGGGTGAGACCACCCTCTCTTCTGGCAACTGGAACTCGGTGCGGCTCGACGTCCTGCACGACGGCGGGACCCGCTACATCAACTTCACCGTCGGCAGCACGCCCGTCGTCTCGCGGGAGCCCATCCCCGACGCCGGCGCGCTCCCCTCGGCCACCTTCACCCTCGGCCTCGCCGATGCGGGTGCGGGCTGGCAGGCGCGCTTCGACACCGTGACGTTCATCTACGAGTAGCGGCGCCTACCGGCGAGTGAGCGCCGAGACGCCGCGGATGAGCAACTCCACCGACTTCGTCACCAGCGTCCCGAAGGGCGGCTTGAGCAGGTTGTAGGCCGGGCTGGCCCGGCTCACCTGCAGCACCGCGCGCAGGTGGCTCAGGGTCTCGAAGCCGCGCACCCCGTGGTACGCGCCCATGCCGCTCTGGCCCACGCCGCCGAAGGGCAGCTCTTCCTGCGCGAAGTGCACGAGGGTGTCGTTGATGACCACGCCGCCCGACGTCACCCGGCGGAGCGCGTCGTCGATGCGATCCTGATCATCGTCGAAGTAATAGAACGCCAACGGCCGCGGACGACCGTTGATCCGCGCGAAGGCGTCTTCCACCTTCGCGTAGGTCTCCACGGGGAGAATCGGGCCGAAGATCTCCTCCTGCATCACCAGCATCTGGTCGGTGACCCCGGTGAGGATGACCGGCCCGAAGGCCCGCGTCCCGCTCTTCGCCGGGAAGGTCTCGATGACCGTGGCGCCCTTCTTCTTCGCGTCGGCCAGCAGCGCCTCCATGCGCGCGCGGCCCTTCTCGCTCGCCATGGAGGTGAAGCCCTCACCAGCCGGGTGCTGCTTCACCAGCGCCGCCTTCAGCGACTCCACGAACGCGCCCGCCCGCTCCTTCTGCACCAGCACGTAGTCGGGGGCGATGCAGGTCTGCCCTGCGTTGAAGGTCTTCCCCACCGCGATGCGCCGCGCCGCGCGCTCCACGTCGTAGCTGTAGTGCACCACCGCCGGAGACTTGCCGCCCAGCTCCAGCGTGGTGGGCACCAGGTTCTCGGCCGCCGCGCGCGCCACGTGCCGGCCCACCGCCGTCGAGCCGGTGAAGAGCAGATGGTCCAGCGGCAGCGCGGTGACCTCCTTCGCCACCTCGGGTCCGCCCTCCACCACCGTCACCTCGTCGGGGTCGAAGTGCTCGGCGATGGCCTTCACCAGCAACGCCGACACCGTCGGCGTCAGCTCCGAGGGCTTGAGCAGCACCCGGTTGCCCGCCGCGAAGGCCGCCACCATGGGCCCGATGGCGAGCGCCATCGGGTAGTTCCACGGAGAGATGATGCCCACCACGCCCAGCGGCTGCGGCTCGACCCACGCGTTCGACGGGAGAAACAACGGGTTGGGCGCCACCGGGCGGCGCTGCATCCACTCGCGGAGGTGCGCCCGGGCGTAACGGGCCCCGTCGAGCGGGACCATCACGTCGGCGGTGAGCGTCTCCAGCCGTACCCGCCCACCGAAGTCGGCGGCGATGGCGTCGACGATGGCCTGCTCGTTGGCCTTCAGCAGCTTGATGACCCGGCTGAGCAGGTGCTCCCGCTCGTCGGCGTCGAGCCACGGCTGCTCCTGCGCCGCGGCGCGCAGCACGTCATAGGCACGGCGAACAGCACTCGTCTCGTTGGGAGCCTGCATGCCGCGCACCTTTCCGCGCTCCGGGAAGGGCGTCAACCGCCCTCGCTCGGGTCAGCGGCGGAGGTCCGGGAGCCGCCCGTTCAACACCACCCGCCGCGCCTGCAGCGCCTCCGTGGGCTGCCGCCGGGCGATCATCAGCGCGCGCTCGCACTCCGCCCACACCAGCGGACCCAGCAGCTGCCAGTTGGGAGGCTCCACCACGGTGAGCGCCAGCAGGCCGAAGGTGAACCGCAGCTCCGGCAGGGCCTCGGCGAGGGCCTCGCGCAGCGGCGGGAGCAGCGCGGGCGAGACGCGCACGTCGGCCGTCGGCCCCAGCAGCACCGCGAAGCCATCGGTGTGGATGCGCACCACCTTCGCGGAGGGCCACGCCGTCTTCATGCAGGCCACCATGCCCTTGAGCGCCGCGTCGCCGGCGGGGAAGCCGTGCCGCATGTTGAAGACGGTGAACTCCAGCGGGTCCACCAGCACCGCGCCGAGCTCCCAGCCGTCGGCGTGGCCGTGGCCGCTCAGGTCGTATTCCTCCTTGAGCAGCTGCCCCTGATTCAGCGCCAGCGCGTGGAAGGCGCCGCTGACGGCGTCGGGGATCCCGCGCCGATGCAGCTCCGCGTCGACCAGCTGGTCCACCAGCCAGCTCGGCGCGTCCGGACGGCCCTGCGCGGTGGGGAAGAGCGCCAGCAGCGCCTGCGCGCTGCGCTCGGAGATGAGGTGCGGCATCACTCCACCGTGACGCTCTTGGCGAGGTTGCGCGGCTGGTCGACGTCGGTCCCGCGCAGGTCGGCCACGTGGTAGCTCAGCAGCTGCAGCGGCACGGTGGTGATCAGCGGCGCGACGAGCGCGCTGGTCTTCGGGACCTCGATGACGTCGTTGGCCAGCGATCTCGCGTGGGTGTCGCCCTCCTCCACCACCGCGATCACCTGACCACCGCGCGCGCGCACCTCTTCGATGTTGCCGATGATCTTCTCGTAGTGGATGCGCGGCTCCTGCGGCGCCACCACCACCACCGGGAGCTGCTCGTCGATGAGCGCGATGGGGCCGTGCTTCATCTCGCCGCCGGCGTAGCCCTCGGCGTGGATATAGGAAATCTCCTTGAGCTTGAGCGCCCCTTCGAGCGCCACCGCGTGCATGGGGCCGCGCCCGAGGAAGAGGAAGTCGCGCGCGTGCAGGTACTTGCGCGCGATCTCCTTCACCTGCGCCTCGGTCTTCAACACCGCGTCGATTTCTTTCGGGACCTCGGTCAGCCGCGAGAGGTGCTGCTGCGCCTCTTCCCGGGTGAGCGTCCCGCGCTGGCGGCCCAGCTTGATGGCCAGCAGGTACAGGCCGATGAGCTGGGTGGTGAAGGCCTTGGTGGAGGCCACGCCGATCTCCGGACCGGCGTTGGTGAGCACCGTGAAGTCGGCCTCGCGCGTCATCGCCGAGCCCACCACGTTGCACAGGGTCATGGTGGTGGCGCCCCGGCTCTTCGCCTCGCGCAGCGCGGCGAGGGTGTCGAGCGTCTCGCCCGACTGCGAGATGGCCACCGCCAGCTGCTGCTTCGAGACCAGCGGGTCGCGGTAACGGAACTCGCTGGCCAGCTCGACCTCCACCGGCAGCTTCGCCAGCGACTCGATCATCCACTTGCCGGCCAGGCCGGAGTGCCAGGAGGTGCCGCAGGCCAGCACCCACACCCGCGTCAGCGCCTTCACGTCGGCGTCGGAGAACGGCCAGCCGTCGAAGTGCACGTCACCCTCGCTGCGCAGCACGCGACCGCGCAGCGTGTCGGCCACCGCGCGCGACTGCTCGAAGATCTCCTTGTGCATGAAGTGCTTGTGGCCGCCCTTCTCGGCCATGCCCGGCGTCCAGTCGACGCGGGTCACCTTCCGCTGCACCTGCGCGCCGGCGCGGTCGAAGAGCTCGATGCCCTCGGCCTTCACCACCGCCACGTCACCGTCTTCCATGAAGACGACGTCGCGCGTGTACTCGAGCAGCGCCGGCACGTCGGAGGCCACGAAGTTCTGCCCCTTCGCGTAGCCCAGCACCATGGGCTGCGCTTCGCGGGTGCAGACGATGTGCGTGGGCTCGGCCTCGGAGATGGCCACCAGCGCGTAGGTGCCCTTCACCTGCGCCACCGCCGCCCGCACCGCATCGAGCAGTGACTGGCCGTCCTTCTGCGCCTCGCGGATGAGGTGCGCGAACACCTCCGAGTCGGTCTCCGACGAGAAGACGTGGCCCTTCGCCTTGAGCGTCTCCTTCAACGCCAGGTGGTTCTCGATGATGCCGTTGTGCACCACCGAGACGCCCTCGAAGGTGTGCGGGTGCGCGTTGGCGTCGGACGGCCGGCCATGGGTGGCCCAGCGCGTGTGACCGATGCCCACCCGACCCTTCGGGGTCTCGGTGAGCAACTTGCCCTCGAGGTTCCTGAGCTTCCCGGTGGCGCGCACCACCGAGAGCGCCGCGCCGTCGAGCACCGCCACCCCGGCCGAGTCGTAGCCGCGGTACTCCAGACGCTTGAGGCCGCCGACCAGAATGGGCGCCGCCTCTTCCGCGCCGACATAACCGACGATTCCACACATGGTGTTTCAACCTTTCTTGAGACCTTCGAGCACTTTTCTACGCCGCTCCGCCCAACCCTCTTTGATGCTCTGCGGCGTACGCGAGAGCGCCAGCGCTCCGGCGGGGACATCTTCGGTGATGGTGGAGCCGGCCGCGATGAAGGCGCCGTCGCCGACGCGCACCGGGGCCACCAGTTGCGTGTCGCTGCCCACGAAGACGCCCTCGCCCAGCACCGTCTCGTGCTTGGCCACGCCGTCGTAGTTGCAGGTGATGGTGCCCGCGCCGATGTTGCTGCCGGCGCCGACGTCCGCGTCGCCCAGGTACGCGAGGTGCCCGGCCTTCACGCCGCGCCGCAGCCGCGTCTTCTTGGTCTCCACGAAGTTGCCGACGTGCACGTCTTCTTCCAGCACGCTCTCGGGACGCAGCCGGGCGAAGGGGCCCACCTGACACTTCGGACCCACCACCGAGGATTCCAGCACCGAGTAGGGCTTCACCTGCGCGCCGTCGCCCACCGTGGTGTGGATGACCACCGCGCCGTGGCCGATGGACACCCCCGCGCCGATCTCGCAGTCGCCCTGCAGCGCCACGCCGGGCCCGATGACCGTCTCGGGGCCGATCTCCACGCCCTCGTCGATGAAGGTCGACGCCGGGTGCTGGAGCGTCACTCCGGCCCGCATGTGGCGCGCGTTGATGCGCGCGCGGATGATCTCCGCCCGCTCCGCGAGCTCCACGCGATCGTTGACGCCAGCGGTCTCCTCGGCGCTGGCCTCCACCACC
>CALNBU010000615.1 GCA_937875615.1 uncultured Archangium sp. | reverse complement strand
GCCTGCCGTCTTCTTGAGCAGCGGCAGCAGCGCCGCGGTGAGCGCGAAGTGACCGAGGTAGTTGGTGCCGAACTGCAGCTCGAAGCCGTCGGCCGTCACCTGTCGGTCGGGCGGCGTCATCACCGCCGCGTTGTTGATGAGCAGGTCGAGGCGCCCGGTCTGCGCGGCCAGCCGCGCGCCGAAGTCGCGGATGGACCCGAGGTCGGCGAGGTCGACGACCTCGAAGCGCACCCTGGCGTTCGGCACCGCGGCGCGCACCGTCGCGACCGCCTCGGCGCCCTTCCCGGCGTTGCGGCCGGCGACGACGACCTCGGCGCCCGCGCGACAGAGGGCGAGGGCGTCTTCGAGGCCCAGGCCTCCCGTCCCGGTGACGACGGCGAGGCGACCGTGCTGCGAGGGCATGTCAGTGGTCTTCCAGTTCATGCCGATGAACTACGCGCCGCCTGACGGTGGATAAACACCGACGCGCGCGACACACTGTCTGGAGGAGACAGACAATGGGCCTCGAACTCGAGTCGCTGAAGGTCTTCGTGCGGGTCGCGGAGCTGCGCAGCTTCACCCAGGCCGCGCGCCAGCTGGGTATGCCCAGGGCCCGGTCCTCGGCCCACGTCCAGCGGCTGGAGGCCGAGCTGGGCACGCAGCTGTTCCAGCGCTCCACCCGCGTGGTGCACCTGACGCAGGAAGGCGCGCAGCTGCTCACGCTGGCGCCCGCGCTGCTCGCTCACGCCGAAGAGGTGGGCACGCTGTTCCAGTCCAACCGCGTCCTGCGCGGCCGCGTGCGCATGGAGCTGCCGGTGCGCGTGGCGACGGACTTCGTCATTCCCCGACTGCCGGGGCTGCTGGCGCTGCACCCGCAGCTCCAGGTCGACATCTGCGCGAGCGACCGCATCGCGGCGGCGAAGCGCGAGGGCTTCGACCTGGTGCTGCGCATCGGCCCGGTGCGGGAAGCGGGGCTGGTGGGGCGACGCATCGGCGAGACGACGATGATGAACTGCGCCAGCCCTTCGTACCTGCGGCAGCACGGGCTGCCGCGCACGCTGGAGGACCTGCGCCGGCACGTCGTGGTGCACTACGCGGCCGACGTGACGCCCAACTTCGAGTACCGCGAAGGCGACGCGTACCGCGAGCTGCCCATGCGCAGCGCGGTGACGGTGGACAACTTCGAGGCGTATGAGGCGGCGTGCGTGGCGGGGCTGGGCATCGCGCAGCTGCCGCGACACGGGCTGGAGCGACACGGCGACAGGCTGGTGGAGGTGCTGCCGCAGCTCGTGGCGCGGCCATCGCCCATCTCGGTGCTGCACACCCACGGACGCTCGGCGCCTCGGCGGGTGCGCGCGGTGATGAACTGGTTGGTCGAGGTGCTGACGCCGGCCGTGGCGCAGGCCGCGGCCTGACCACGCGCCTCACTCCAGCGCGCGGGCGGCGAGGCGGGCGTCGTCCTCGGTCTCGTACACGCCGAGCGCCAGCACGTTGACGTCGGTCTTCGGCGACAGCCCATCGCTCACCGTCTCGAGGCACCAGCCGTCGGGCACCTGCGTCGTCACCGGCAGCAGGTCGACGCGCACCACGCCGTAGCGGGTCTGCCGCGCCCCCCGGTACGCGTCGGGCAGGAACCAGCAGGCGTGCTCTCCGAGCGCCACCTCCCGGGTGCCGTCCAGCTCCCGACCGATGAGCCAGTCGCCGCCCGCCCCGCTGCACTCCTCTTGCGCGAGGAACTCCACCGCGAAGACGCGCTCGTCGACGCCGGGCTTGAGCGCGTCTCGGGTGCTGACCGAGGGGCAACGGCCGGCCTCGAAGACGGTGAGCGGGTCTTTCACCTCCGGCGGCGGTGGCGGCGGTGGCGGCGGGGTGACGACGGACGCGTCGGGCGCAGGCGGGCCACGCAGGTCGGTGCGACCGCACGCGGCGAGGAACAACAGGACCAGGAGAGAGGCTCGCACGGGCACCACCATACTGCTGGCGAAGTCGCCGCACCCGCGTGCTAGGCCCCGCCGCATGGCAGAGAACTTCATTTTCACGATGCAGGACCTCCGCAAGGTGAAGGGCGGCAAGGAGATTCTCAAGGGAATCTGGCTCTCGTTCTTCCCGGGCGCGAAGATTGGCGTCATCGGCCCCAACGGCTCCGGCAAGTCGACGCTGCTGCGCATCATGGCCGGCTGGGACAAGGAGTTCATGGGCGAGGCCCGGCCCGACCCCAAGGCGAAGGTCGGCTTCCTGCCGCAGGAGCCACAGCTCGACGAGACGCTCGACGTGAAGGGCAACGTGGAGCTCGCGGTGAAGCCCTTCAAGGACGTGCTCGACCGCTTCAACAAGGTGTCTGAAGAGCTGGGTGCCCCCGACGCCGACTTCGACACGCTGCTCGAAGAGCAGTCGAAGCTGCAGGACATCATCGACGCCAATGACCTGTGGAACCTCGACAGCCGCCTCGACGTGGCGATGGACGCGCTGCGCCTGCCGCCCGGCGACGCCGACGTCACCAGGCTGTCCGGCGGTGAGAAGCGCCGCGTGGCGCTGTGCCGCATCCTGCTCGAGAAGCCCGGCCTGCTCCTGCTCGACGAGCCCACCAACCACCTCGACGCCGAGTCGGTGCAGTGGCTGCAGACGCACCTCAAGGAATACCCGGGCACCATCGTGGCCGTCACCCACGACCGCTACTTCCTCGACGAGGCCTGCCAGTGGATTCTGGAGCTGGATCGCGGCGAGGGCGTGCCCTGGAAGGGCAACTACTCGAGCTGGCTCGACCAGAAGAAGAAGCGCCTCGAGCAGGAAGAGAAGGCGTCGACCTTCCGCCAGAAGTTCCTCGACCGGGAGCTGCAGTGGGTCAGCTCCTCGCAGAAGGCCCGCCAGGCCAAGAGCAAGTCGCGCCTCGAGCGCTACGAGCAGATGCGCGAGGACTTCGAGCGCGACACCCGGAAGGAGTCCACCGGCGAAATCTACATTCCGCCCGGACCCAGGCTGGGCGGCCGGGTCATCGAGGTCAAGCAGCTCAAGAAGGCCTTCGGCGACAAGCTGCTCATCGACGACCTCAGCTTCAAGCTGCCGCCCAACGGCATCGTGGGCGTCATCGGCCCCAACGGCGCCGGCAAGACGACGCTGTTCAAGATGATGCTGGGCCTCGAGAAGCCCGACGCGGGCGAGTTCCTCGTGGGCGAGACGGTGAAGGTGGCCTACGTCGACCAGTCGCGCGACGCCCTCGCCGGCGACAAGTCGGTGTTCGAAGAGGTGTCGGGCGGCCTCGACCAGCTCGACCTCGGCGGGCGCATCGTGCAGAGCCGCGCCTACCTCTCGTGGTTCAACTTCAAGGGCGGCGACCAGCAGAAGCGGGTGAAGGACCTGTCGGGCGGCGAGCGCAACCGCGTGCACCTCGCCAAAACGCTCAAGGAAGGGGGCAACCTCATCCTCCTCGACGAGCCCACCAACGACCTCGACGTGGAGACCATGCGCTCGCTGGAAGAGGCGCTCGAGAGCTTCGCCGGCTGCGCGGTCATCATCAGCCACGACCGCTGGTTCCTCGACCGCGTGGCGACGCACATCCTCGCCTTCGAGGGCGACTCGAAGGTGGAGTGGTTCGAAGGCAACTTCCAGGACTACGAGGCGGACAAGAAGAAGCGCCTCGGCGCCGACGCGCTGATGCCCCGGCGCATCAAGTACAAGCCGCTCATCCGCAAGTGAGCGCCTCCGTCACCGCAGAGGCGCTGAGCGCCGAGGCCTTCGCCCCCTTCGGCCGCGCCTTCTCTCCGGCCACGCTGGGACCCGGCGCCGCCGCCAACCAGGGCACCGCCACCCGCTTCGACCGCTGCGCGGAGCTGCTCAACACCCGCCCCGGCGCCACCGCCAACCTCGCCGTGTTCCAGTCGGTGGCGCGGGCGCTGCCGCTGTCGTTGACGCTGCTGGAGCGCCACCCCTGCAGCACGCAGGTCTTCCTGCCCATGGTGGTGTCGCGCTACCTGGTGTGCGTGGCGCCCACCGCCGACGACGGCGCGCCGGACCTGCGCGGCCTGCGCGCCTTCGTGTGCCTCCCGGGGCAGGCGGTGGCCTACGCGCCGGGCGTGTGGCACCACCCCATCGTCGCCCTCGACGCCGACGCGCAGTTCGCCATGTTGGCCTGGGAAGACGGCACGCCCCTCGACTGCGAGGTGCGCACGCTCCCCACAACGGTGCTGATCCACGCCTCGTAAGACTTGCAGCCGGCTCTGTAAAAGTTACGTAGTCGGGGCCGAAAGGCCCACATCTCCCCTGTAAAACAAGAACGTTGCATCAAGCATGGACCTTGCTCCGTGGCCCCGCACTTATGCGGGCTACCTCAAGAGGCTTCACGCTGCTGGAGACGATGATTGTGGTGACCATCATCGGCATCGTCTCGGCCATGGCCGTCGCGACGCTGTCGGGTCTGGGCGCGCGCAATGCCCCGCAGAACGCCACCAACGACGTGGTGTCGGCGTTGCAGCTCGCGCGGAGCCTCTCGCTCCAGAACGGCTCCGACGTCTACGTGGTGGTGTACCCGCACATGGCGCTCAAGTGGCTGAGCGGCTCGACCTTCAGCGCCGACCCCAACGCCGCCGAGGGCCGGGGCGTCCTCTTCATCTACGAGGACATCGACGGTGACTTCCTCGCCAACCCGCAGCCGCCGAACACCAGCTGCTCCGGCGCGCCGGGCGAGTCCTGCCACCGCAGCTCGTGGAACCCCGTCGCGGGCCAAGTGTACACGCAGGTCGCGGTTGGCCGTGACCGCCTGGTCAAAATCCTCGAAATGGAGCGCTACCCGAAGAAGAACGTGAAGTTCGGCGCCACCACCACCACCCGCTGGAAGGCGCCCTACTCGGGCGTCACCGACAGCATGGCCGGCCTGGTGGCCACCACGGGTTGCAGCTTCTGCACCAATCGGCAGGGCGCCATCCTCTTCAGCGATGGGCGCGCGGTGACGCTCGACGAGAACTGGCAGGTGGTGGGCGGCCCCATCGCCGGGCTGGGGCTGCAGGGCGTCACCAACCCCGACAACGAGGTCCTCCTCGCGGTCGTGCGCTCCACCGGCATCGTCACGGCGGTGAAATAGTCATGCGAACCCGACGCGGTGTCACTCTCATCGAAGGCATGGTGGCCACGGTCATCCTGCTGGTCGGCATGGTCGGCGTGTTCCAGGGCATGATCGTCGCCTCGCTCCAGAACGCCTCGGCGAACCGACGCACGCGCGCCGCCGCCATCGCGGCGGAGACCACCGCGGCCCTCGAGCAGCTCGGACGCGCGAACGTCATCAACGCCGGAGGCGCGCTGTTGCCCATCGGCACCTCCGGGCTGGGCACCCTCGCTGGCGACCTCCAGACGGAGCTGGTCAAGTACGCCCCCGCGTCGCTGCCGGGGTACCTCGGCGCGACCTACCTCGACGTCGACAACGCAGACCCGAACAACCCGCTGGTGCTGCGCACGCCCGGCTACGGCGAGCGCGACGCCGAGCTCTTCGAGCGGGTGGTGGCGGTGTACGTCAGCGACGACCTCATCACCCGGCCGGTGGTGCAGGTGAACGTCTCCGTCGGCTGGCGTGAGGCCGGCCGGTGGAAGGTCGTGAACCGACTGACCAGCTTCTACGACACGAGCCAGCAGAACCTCGTCGGCATGGTGGAGTACTGATGAGAACCGCACGCCAGACGGGCTTCACGCTCGCTGAGATGTTGATTGGCCTGGTGGTGACCAGCATCGTGATGACCGCGGTGGCCGCGGTGGTCATCGGGGTGCAGCAGAGCTACCAGACCGACACCGAGGTGAAGGTGGTGACCGAGAACGGGCGCACCGCGCTCACGTATCTCGAGAAGTCCTTGCGCCTCGCGGGCTACGGCCTCGACCCCCGGTTGGCCTTCGAGGCCAACCACCAGGCGTTCCCCGGGCTGAACCGCGACAACGCCGAGGTCGGCGGCTTCGACCCCGGGACGGTGGTGACCGACGACCTCGCCTACCGCTACCGGGAGCCCGCCTTCTCCCGCCCCGGGCGGCTCGACGGCGCGGTGCACCTGAGCACCCCGGCGGGCGTGGAGCTGCTGAGGGGCTCGCTCCTGATGATCGTCTGCAGCGCCCCCGACGCCCGCGGGCTCTTCCCCACCTCCTGGCAGCGGGTCGATGTCCCCTTCGATACCCCGCTTCCCGCCACCGCCATCGAGGTGCCGGTGACGCCGGCCGGCCCGCCGCTCATCTCCGACGTGAACCCCTGCCTGCAGGGCGCCATCGGGCCGATGGGGCCGCAGGTCTTCCTCGTGCACGAGAACCGGCTGCGCATCGTGAACATCGAAGACCGCCCGTGGCTGGTGCGCTTCCGCAGTCTGGAGCGCTCCGGCGCCACCTCGGTCACCTACACCGGCGCCCGCATCGACCACGACGATGACGTGCGCACCTTCTACATCGAGCCGCTGGTCCCCGACGTCGAGCACTTCCAGGTCGCGTTCGGCATGAACCCCGGCAACAACGCGGGGCTCCCGAACCTCGACAGCGTGGGCGGCGCCAACAACAACTCCATCCTCGGCGACCACCCCAACGACCCCCAGCTGTGCGAGCTGTGCCCTCAGCCGTATGACCCGCTGACGATCGACCCGGCGGGCTCTCAGCCCACGTACGCCATCACCTACGGAGACCAGCTCCGGGTGAAGAACGTGCCGGCCAACATCCGCGCGGTGCACATCGGCCTCTCGCTGCGCACCTCGCGCGGACCCGCGAACCGCCAGGCCCGGGTTGTTCCAGAGGCGCTGTTCAACTCGACCCTGACCCCGCCGCCGACCACGCGAGATGGGTTCATCCGCTCCACGTTCCACACCGTGATTCCGGTGCTCAACATGATGTCACGTCAGGCCTTCATCCCGGCGCTCCGTGACCATTGTCCAGGGGGCCCCGCGGACCCCAACTGCGACGCCAACTACCGGGGAGGGTGAAGAAAAATGTACGAGCAACAGAACAGGCGCGGCAACGCGCTCATCGTGGTGATGGTTGCCCTGGCCGTGCTGCTGATGTTGGTGGCCGCAGCCATCGAGTTCACCGGGGTCAGCAATCAGGCCGCCATCTCCAAGAGTCGCAGCGACGAAATGCAGGCCTGCGCCACCGCGGCGCGGCGCGTGCTGATGAGCCGCCTGCGCAACGTCGGCGGCACGGCGCCAGCCATCGACCCGCAGACGTTGACCCTCGATGGCGGTGAGCTCCCGTCCACGTTGGATTCACCGAAGGTCGCCTTCACCGGCCACTACGACGACACCTCGGCGAAGTTGACCATCGTGGCCCTCAACGCCCGGGCCATGGGGGCCTCGCGCACCGCGGTGCGCGAGATGTCCAACACCCTCGGCCCCACCACGCTGGGTGGGCAGTTCTACCGGGTCGCCGTGACCTGCCACCACCCGAACACCAACACCAAGAGCGAGCTGGAGTTCACCTTCCGCTACGGATTGTAAGGAATGTCTATGTCCATCACCCGACATGTCTGTACAGCATTGGCGATGACGGCCGCGCTGGCCTCCTGGAGCGCGGCGGCGCAGCCAGCCCAGGGCTCCTGCTGCACCCAGCGCACCTCCTACCTCGACGGCCTCATCAACCCGGCGCGCGGCAGCGACGAGAAGTTCTTCGCGCAGAGCTCCGGCATGCCCAACGTGATGTTCATCCTCGACACGTCGGGGTCGATGAACGCCTGGCCCCAGAACTGGCCCACCAGCGGTAACCGCTACGGAGGCCCCACCGGGCCGGGCTGTAACCACCCGGACTTCGCGGGCGCAGGCTTCGACCCCGCCGCGTCCTACCGCGGGTTGATCCGCGGCATCAACATCTCCACCGGTGAAGCCATCCCCAACGACAACTGGTTCAACGACAACCGCGTGTACCAGACGCCCGGCAGCACCGGCGTGGGCGACAGCGCCATCGGCTTCAACTTCGGTGGCCATCCGGGAGGCCAGAACAATGGCTACCCGCACACCTCCATCGCCAACGGCTGCAACACCACCTACGTCGGCGCGAGCAACGCCGCGGCCTGCACCACCTGCCTCCAGACGCGCGGGTACTACGTCGTCGACAACTCCCGGCGCGTCGCGACCGGCAAGTTCCTCAAGTACTACGCCCCGCGCGATGTCTCGGCGGTGATGGTGCTCTCGCAGCTGCTCTACGACGTCCAGAACGTGCGCTTCGGCATCTTGACCTTCGACAACTGGAACGGCAGCAACGACAACAGCCTCTGCTGGCGCAACGCCAGCAGCAGCATGCCTCTCTGCCTGTGGCAGCCCACGGGCTCGGGCGTCAACCACCCCATGACGCCCACCTGCAACAAGCACGACGGTGACGACAGCCCGGAGCAGATTCGCATCACCCGCGACCGCCTGCTCCAGGCGCTCAACACCCAGCGCTCGTGGAACTCCTCGACCCCGCTCGCCCCGGCGCTCTACGCGGCCGGCTACTACTTCCGTGGGAATGGCGTAGGCGGAGACGCCTTCGCCAACCTGTTCCCCTCGCGACCTACCCCCGTCGGGTCGACGGTCTTCGGCAACTCCGATGCCCACGGTGGCGCGGTGTGTGAGGGCTGCAACCTCAACGCGGTGGTGGCCCTGACCGACGGTGACCCGAACAATGACACGCACATCGGGCCCCTCCCCAGCGGGATGACCAACCTCTATTCAACGGTCACTCAACCGCTTTGCAACAACGGCACCTTCGGCCAGTGCCAAAGCGCCCTCGACGAGGTCGCGGCGTACCTCAACCAGATGCCGGACTGGGACAACGGCGCCAACTCGCACCGCGACCTGCGCCCCGACATGCCGGGACGCCAGCGCATCGTGACCTACACCATCGGCTTCGGCACCGGCGCCGGCGCCGAGCAGCTGCTGCGCAGCGCGGCCACCGCGGGCGGCGGCAGCTTCTATCGCGCCAACTCCGCCGGCACGCTGGCCTCGACGTTGAACGACATCTTCAGCGACATCGAAGCGCGCAACAACTCCTTCGCCTCTGCGTCCGTGGCCTCGGTGCAGACGGGGAGCAGCTCCACCGCCGCCATCCTTCCTCGCGTGCTCCCCCGCTCCGACGCCGCCTGGCAGGGCCAGCTGTGGCGCTTCAAGCAGTTCAACGAGTTCGTCGAGAACATCGACCTCAACGAGGATGGTGACCGCAACGACACCTTCATGGTGGAGCGCGTCACGCCTGAATACGACCCCGACGGGAACCGGACGGAGACCCTCGCCAACATCGTGGAAGAGGACGAGAACGGCGTGTTCCGCAAGAAGGGAACCGCCGTCAGGGCCGACGAGTACTGGGAGGCCAACACGGTGCTGAGCGACGCAGGCTCCCCCACGAACCCCGCCGGGCGTCGCATCTGGACGGTGCTCGACCAGAACAACGATGGCCGCTTCACCGAGGCAGACGGGCTGGTCTCGGTGTTCACCAGCCTGGGCAGCAACAACGAGACGCTCGAAACGACGAGCGGGGCGCCGGGGACCCTCAACACCGAGCTCGACCTCGCGGCCCACATGGGCCTGCGGGGCAGCCAGTGGTGTCCCAGCAGCTCCGGCAACGGCCTGCTGGTCGACCGCCTCGGCCGGACGCCCGCCTTCTGGATCGAGCAGGTCGGCCTGGGTGGCCCGGGCAGCACCATCGGCGGCCTCACCCAGGAACACCGTGACCTGCTGTGTGTCCGCCTGGTGATTCTGTGGGTCCGCGGCGCCGACCTCTTCGACGAGAACAACAACGGCCACTACGTGGACGAGATGCGGCGCAACCCGCTGGGAGACATCTTCCACAGCTCGCCCATCAGCGTCGACCCGCCAGTCGACCCGTTCCTCTGCGACCTCGGGCTGTCGACGCAGTGCGCGCTGACGCTCTACAGCCGCCGCCTCGGTGTGAAGGAGACCGACTTCGCCGCCCCCGAACCGATTACCGTCACCGCGAGCGACGGCGACACCTGCACGCGCACC
>CALNBU010000614.1 GCA_937875615.1 uncultured Archangium sp. | reverse complement strand
TGCATGTTGTCCACGCTGATGACGGGCAGCCGGTGATTCCGGGCGAACATGTAGCTGAACGACTCGAAGTCGCTCACCACCACGTCGGGCTCGAAGCGGTCGGCGAGCTCGAAGTACTGGCGGACGTTCTGCGGCCAGCCGGTGACGGCGCCCTTGAGGTTCTGCAGCACCGTCTGCCACTTCTTCACCGAGTTGCCTTCGTACTGAATGGTGAAGCCCCAGATGTTGTGCACGTTCTCGAAGCGCTTCGCCAGGTAGTCGCGCGCGCGGCCCGAGACCACGATGTGTACGTCGTGGTGCCTGGTGAGGTGCTCCAACACCACCCTGGAGCGCGTGGCGTGCCCCATGCCTTCACCGACGACTCCGTAGAGAATCCGCATGCCGGGGAGCCTACTCAGTCGAGCGCGGCGACGTTCAACGCCTTCGACTCGGCGCCGGCCGCGCAGGCCACCTTCGAATCACCGGCGCGGCCTGCTACCTTCACCGCCACGTCTCATGGACTCTCCTGCCCTCAAGCGCGGCGCGCTGTTCGGCCTCTTCCTCGGCGCCCTGCTCTCTGCGCTGATGCTCTCGGTGCTGGCCTGGCGCACCGCCCACACGCCCTGCACGTCGCCGAGCACCGCCGAGTGCGCCTTCGAGGAGAGCGTCCACGAGTCGGTGGCGCGCCTGCAGAGCGCGATAGGGCTGGCGCTGGTCTCCGCAGGGGTTTTCCTCCTGTCGCGACGCGCGCGGTAGGGTGCCGCGCATGGCCCTCGACCCCTTCCAGCTCCCGGAGCGGCTCAACCTCGCGCAGGTCTTCCTCCACCGGCAGGCCGAGGCCAGGCCCGACGCCGTCGCGCTGTACGCCGACGACGAGCGCATCACCTACGGGCAGCTCTCCGACGCCGCGCACCGCGCCGCCGCCACCTTCCGCGCGCTCGGCCTCGACTGGGAGCAGCGGGTGCTGCTGATGCTGCCCGACTCGCCGCAGTTCGCCTCGGCGTGGTTCGGCGCCGTGGAGGCCGGCGGCGTGGTGAGCGCCGTCAACCCCGGCCTCAAGCCCGACGAGGTGACGTACTACCTCAACTACACCCGCGCGAAGCTGCTGGTGACCGACCCCGCGACGGCCGCCACCGTCGACGCCGTGCGCGCGCAGTGCCCGCATCTGCGGCACGTGCTGGTGAGCGGCGGCGAGGCGGGGCGCCACCTCGACTACGACCACGAGCTGGCCCGCGCACAGCCGGGCGCGCCGGTGGCGGACACCCTGGGAGAAGACGTGGGGGTGTGGCTGTACACCTCCGGCTCCACCGGCTTCCCCAAGGGCGCGGTGCACCTCCACCGGGACTTCCTCTTCAACGCCCTGACCTACGGGTTGCCGGTGCTGGGCTACACCAGCCAGGACGTGTGCCTCTCCGCGCCGCGGCTGGCCTTCGGCTACGCGCTGGGCACCAACCTCCTCTTCCCGCTGCTGGCGGGCGCGGCCTCGGTGGTGTTCCGCGAGAAGCCCACGCCCGAGAAGCTCTACGCCCTGCTGGCGCGGCACCGCCCGACGGTGTTCACCGCGGTCCCCACGGTGTTGAACCAGCTGCTCAACCACGAGGGGCTGGCGCAGGCCGACTTCTCGTCGCTGCGGCTGGCCATCAGCGCCGGCGAAGCGCTGCCCGCGGAGCTGTACCAGCGCTGGAAGCAGCGCACCGGCGTGGAGATCCTCGACGGCATCGGCAGCGCGGAGATGTTCCACATCTTCATCACCAACCGGCTGGGCGAGGTGAAGCTGGGGTCCCTGGGCCGCGTGGTGGACGGCTACGAGGCGAAGGTCTGCGACGAGCAGGGCCGGGAGCTCCCGCGTGGAGACATCGGCACGCTGTGGACCCGCGGCAACTCCATGGCGCAGGGCTACTGGCACCAGCGCGACAAGTCGAAGCAGACCTTCCGCGGCGAGTGGTGCGTGTCGGCCGACAGGTTCCAGCAGACCGACGACGGCTGGTTCTACTTCTGTGGCCGCGGCGACGACATGCTCAAGGTCAACGGGAAGTGGCTCTCGCCCGTCGAGGTGGAGAACGTGCTGCTGCAGCATCCGGCGGTGCGCGAGGCGGCGGTGGTGGCCTTCAAGGACGCCGACGGCCTCGACAAGCCGCGCGCCTTCGTGGCGCTCCGACCCGAGGCCCGACCCGATGAGACCCTGGCCGAGGCCATCAAGGCCCACGTGCGGGAGAAGCTGGAGCCCTTCAAGGCGCCCCGCGAGGTGCGCTTCCTCGACGCGCTTCCGCGCAGCGACCGCGGCAAGGTGCTCAAGACGGAGCTGCGGGGCTGATGCTGCACGAGGCGCGCACGCTCTCGTGGCCGCGGGTCAAGGCGTTGGCCGAGGCCGGCGCCCTGGCCCTGCTGCCCATCGGCAGCACCGAGGCCCACGGCCCGCATCTCCCGCTGTCGGTGGACGTGGTCATCGCCGAGGAGGTGTGCCGACGGCTGGCGCTGCGCCGCGCCGGAGACGCGGTGATGTTCCCCGCCATCACCTACGCGCTCACCGACTTCGCCGCGCCCTTCGCGGGCACGGTGAGCCTGAACGCGGAGGTCGCGCGCGCGCTCATCTCGGGAGTGCTGCGCGGCATGGTCTCCAGCGGCTTTGGCACCATCGCCGTCATCAACCACCACCTCGAGCCGGCCCACTTCCGCGTGGTGCACGAGGCCGCGCGGACCATCACCGACGCGCGGGTGGTGGTGACCGACCATCGCCGCGCGCCCACCGGGCCCCGACTGGGCGAGGAGTTCATGCACGGCGGCGCCCACGCCGGGTTCTACGAGACCAGCCTGATGCTGGCGGCGGCCCCTGCGCTCGTCGACGAGGCGTGCCGGCGGGCGCTGCCAGAAGTGACCGCCAGTCTGGTGACCGCCATCAAGGCCGGAGCGAAGGACTTCCTCGAGGCGGGCGGCCCCGACGCCTATTTCGGCGCTCCAGCGACCGCCAGCGCAGAAGAAGGTGAGCGGCTGTTCGGAATCCTGGTCGACGCGGCCGAAGCCGCGCTCGCACCAACACCCCTGTAGTCCGTCGGTGACAGGCCCTCCGTCAGTTGTTTCCACGCGACGTGAATGTGCTGTGATGATGGGACCTATGCGCGTCTTTGTGGCGTACCTGATGTTGGCGACCGTGGCCGTAGCGGCGCCCAAGAAGCCGGTGGTGGCCCTCAGCGGCGACAAGGCGATGGCGAAGACGGTGAGCAAGGGCCTCTCCGGTCGCTACACGCTGAAGCCGGTCAAGGTGCCGGCCACCCGCGCCATCGGGCCCGAGCGGGTGGTGGAGGTCACCAAGCCCCTCAAGGCCATCGCGCTCATCAACGTCATCAAGAAGGGCAAGAACGTCTCGCTGGTGGTGTTCAACGCGGCGGACGGCTCGACCATCGACTCGGTGGAGGTGGTGGGGGCGGGTCGGAAGGCGCCCCGGACGCTGCCCAAGCCGACGCTCGCCGCGCTCACCTTCGCGCTGGGCAACGCGCAGGTCTGGACCCCGCCCGCCGCCGAGTCCCGGCCAGCGGAGCCCCCCGCGGAGGTGGCCTCGAAAGAGCCGGAGCGCCCGGCCGAGAAGCCGGTGGAGAAGGCGAAGGAGCCTGAGCCGAAGCAGGAGCCGAAGTCCGTGGCGCGGACCGAGACGAAGCCCGAGCCGACGGTGGAGTCAGCACCGGAGCCGGAGCCTGAAGCCGAGCCGGAGTCACAGCCTTCGCCGTCGCCGCACTATGCGTTCCGCGCGTCGGTCGGCGGCGGCATCTTCAACCGCAACCTCTCGTGGATCAACGCGCAGAGCACCGCGCTGGGCAACTCACCGCACCCCGCCTCCGGGGTGTTGAGCATCGACCTCAGCACCTACCCCGGCGCCGCCTTCACCTCCAACGCGCTGGCGCACATCGGCGCGTTCGTGAGCGCCGACATCGGCGCCAACATGCGCAGCCGCTACGGCGACACCGAGTCGCTCTTCCTCCACGAGGGCATGCGCGCGCGCACCGGGCTGCTCGGCCGGCTGCCGCTGGCCGACACCTTCAGCCTCTTCGCGCACGCCGGCTGGCAGTGGCACAAGCTCTCGACCACGCGCACCACCACCGACGGGCTCATCGGCCGGCCGGCGGTGCCCGACGTGGCCTTCGATGGTCCGCGCTTCGGCCTCGGCCTGCGGTGGCAGATCGTCGGGCCGCTGGAGCTAGAGGTGACCGGCGGCTTCCAGGTGCTGACGCGCCTGGGCGAGTTCCACGACGCGGGCTTCTGGCCCGACGCCCGGGGCCTCTCGGCCGACGCCGGCGGCGCGCTCTCGGTGGAGGTGGTGCCCAACCTCCGGCTGCGCGCGGGCTTCGAATGGCAGCGCTATTTCCTCTCGCTCAACCCCGGCGCCGACGCGCAGTACGTGGTCAGCAACGCGGGCGATCAGTACCTGTGGGCCACCGGCGGCCTCCAATGGTCGATGTAGCACTTGCGCTTATATAAAAGAATTGCTACTGAGACGACCCACTCAAAGGAGTCCATCTCATGCAACTCGAGTCGCTGAAGATGTTCGTCGATGTGGTGGAGACAGGGTCTTTCTCGCGCGCCGCGCAGCTCAACCACGTAACGCAGTCCGCGGTGAGTCAGCAGATCCGCGCGCTGGAGACCCGCTACGATCAGCGGCTGCTCTCGCGCAGCGCGCGCCAGGTGACGCCCACACCCGCGGGCGAGCGGCTCTTCCGCGGCTGCAAAGAAATCCTCTCCCGCTTCACCGAGGTCGAAGCGGAGATTCGTGAGCAGGCCACCGAGATCTCCGGCTCTGCGACGGTCTCGGCCATCTACTCGGTCGGCCTCCACGAGCTGCACAACATCCAGAAGGAGCTGCTGCGCACCCACCCGCGGGTGAACGTGCGCCTCAACTACCGCCGCAGCGACCAGGTGTACGACGACGTGATTCTGGGCGCCGCGGACCTGGGCCTGGTGGCCTACCCGTCGGCGCGCGCGGGCGTCGACATCGTGCCCTTCCGCGAAGACAAGCTGGTGCTGGTGGTGCCGCCCGGCCACCCGCTGGCCGGCAAGGGGAAGACCGCCACCGTGGCGCAGGTGTCGACCCACCCGTTCGTCTCCTTCGACCGCGAGGCGCCCACCCGCAAGGGCATCGACAAGCTGTTCCGCGACAAGGGCATGGAGCTGGCGCCGGTGCTGGAGCTCGACAACGTGGAGACCATCAAGCGCGCCATCGAGCTCGGCCTCGGCGTCTCGGTGCTGCCGCTGCCGACGGTGCAGCAGGAGCTCGCCGCGGGGACCCTGGTGGCCCGCCCCTTCAACGAGCCCGGCTTCACCCGCCCCATCGGCATCCTGGTGCGCAAGGGCAAGTACCTCTCGCGCGCTTCGCAGGCGGTGCTCGATGCCTTCAAGTCGAGCCGGAGCGAAGAGTAGGTCCGCAGGAAGTCAGTCCGGGTCCGCTGGCTCCAGCTCCGTGGGCGACGCCTCCGGCTCGCGCGCCAACCGCAGCAGCTCGTAGAGCCTCCGGTGCGCGTCGCTCCCGGGCTGGCACTCGCACGACAGACGACCGGTCGCGACCTCGCGGGCCCACGCGCACACGCCGGGGCACGCCTGGAGCGGCACCTCGTCGAGGCCCCCCGGCACCGCGCCGGTCACCCCTTCGAAGGCGCGCGCGCACGACGGCAACACCTCGGTCAGCTTCGGCCAGGGAAAGCGGTGGTGCGTGCTGACCCCGCGGTCTCCTGCCGGGAAGGTCACCCCCACGCGGCAGCTCCCGTCGCCGCCGACCACGTCGAGGGAGAGCTGCACGCCGTCCGGCAGCGGGCTCCACACCGTGGCCGTCACCGCCAGCAGCCCATCGACCACCTCGCTCTGCACCTCGAAGCAGACCTCCGCGCTGGTGACCCCCTCGCGTTCACACCTGGCCCGCGCTCCAGAGAGGAAGACGCGCGGTCGGGACAGCACCAGCAGCCCCTCGCGCACGTCGTAGGCCATGTGGAAGCGACCCCAGACGTCGGCGCCCAACACGCCCTGCGCGGTGTGCTCGCCGCGGCCGCGCTCCAATTCCAGCACGCTGTTGGTGGCCCCGAAGCCCCGCCCCAGCTCGACGGCGTCGACCACGAAGCCGTTGACCGGCGCCAGCTCCGGGGGCGGCGCCACGCCGGCGCTGCGCAACGACTCCAGCGCGGGCACCAACCCGGCGTGCCGCGCCGGCAACTCGAACAGCACGCTGCGGGGCTCGGCGAGCGAGAGCAGCAACGGCGCGTCGTAGGTGGCCTCACCCTGCGTCACCCGCACCGGCAACAGTGGCCAGTCGTGCTTCGGGTCGCGGTTGACGGTCAGCACCAGGGTGTCGAAGCCACGACGCCCGAGCTCCTCCTGCCACGCCGCGCGCGCCTGCGAGGGACGAAAGCGCACCGTGCGCGTCGACGGGCTCACCTCCACGGCGAGGCCCTCCAGCTCTGGCGCGCCCAGCACCACCACGCAGCTCTTCCCGCTGGCGAACGCCGCCTCGAAGGGCCGCAGGCGACGGCCGGCCACCACCAGCCGCGACACCCGCGTCAACGAGTACGACTCGTCGGGGCCGAAGGCGTCGGGCATCAACACCCGCCCGATGACCGGCGCGCCGTTGGTGCACCCCTCGGTGATGATGCTCAACCGCTGAGATGGGTCGAACTTGAGCTGCACCGGCTGGCCATCGAAGGAGGCCTCCACCGCGAGGCGCAGCGCCGGCGACGGCAGCAGCGGCAGCTCGAAGCCCGCCAGCGACTCGACCGTCTCACCGGCCAGCTGGTGATGACACGACGCCAGCAACAGGACCAACCAGAGAGCGCGCACGACCCCGCGTTCTCTCACCCGCCCGCGTCAGGCGCCACGCCCGTCTTCAGGAAGTCCTGCAGCTGCGTGCCCGGCGGCGGCGAGAGGTGGAAGCGCTCCTCGGTGACGCCCTCGACGTTGGTGCGCATGGTGGAGAAGGTGATGGCGTTCTCGCTGCCGTCGGGGTCGATGACCGTGCTCTTGAGCACCATGGCCGTGGCCTCATCGACCTCGAGGTAGATGCGCTTGAAGCGGGCGTCGGGCACCAGCGGCGTCAGCTCCAGCTGCGTGCCCTTGCACCGAGAACAGGCCTTCTTCTGAATGGAGAACTCGCGCTCCAGCTTGCCGGTGCCGAAGAGGAAGGTGACCGAGGCCGACAGCTGGTTGGTGTCGAGCGACGAGCGGGTCACCAGCTTCGCCTCCGGGTCGTGCATCAACACGCGGTCCTTCGCCAGGACGAAGGTCTTCTTGCCCGGCGTCTCGTATTCCCAGCGCATCAACGCCGGCTTGAGGAACAGCACCTGGCCCGTCGACACCTGCGTGCGCTTGAGCTGCTTGTAGGTGTACTCCTGCTTGAAGTCGGCGGTGAAATTGTTGGTCTTCTCGTAGAAGGCCTGCACCCGGTCGACCAGCGCCTTCACCTCCGCGCTCATCGCCGGCTTCTCCGGGGTGCCGCCATCAGCCGCTGTCAGGAAGAGCGCGAGCGCCAGGGTCTGAGGAATCATGATGCGCCTTTCGACGGGGCCCTGCGGGCCAGCTTCATTTCAGCGGCGACCGTACAGGCGACCGCGTTGATTGACCGAGAGGAACGAGAAGCGCGAGGTGAGCTCCGCCTTCTCGGGCTCCGACAGGTCGCCGGCGGGCCCGAGGTGCTTCAGGCGCCAGGCGATGGCCTGCGTCACGCAGGCCGAGGCCGCCGCGGAGATGTTGAAGCTCTGCGAGAAGCCGCGCATGGGAATCCAGAAGGTGCCGTCGGCGTGGCGCAGCACCTCTTCGCTGACGCCGAAGCGCTCGTTGCCCAGCACGATGGCCACCCTGGCCTCGAAGGTCAGCTCGAAGAGGCTGGTCGCGCCCGGCGCGATGGCCGACGCCAGCACGCGGTACCCGCGGCGCTTGAGCACCTGCGCGCAGCTCGCGAAGTCCTCGTAGACGTGCAGGTCGAGCCACTTGTCGCAGCCCTGCGTCACCGCCGCGTTGGGGGCGAACCGCGCCTCCGGGTTGTTGATGATGTGCACGTCCTGCAGGCCCATGCCCTCGCAGGTGCGCAGCACCGCCGCCATGTTGAAGGTGTCCTCCAGGCGGTCGAGCACCACGGTGACGTTGCGCGTGCGCTGGCCGAGCACCTCGGCGATGCGCTCCTTGCGGGAGTCGAGCAGCAGGGCCTCGGGCGCGGGCCGACCTTCCAGCGGCTCGTATTTCGGGCCGCCGCCGCTCACCGCTTCTTCGCCCCGCGCCCGCGCGACTTCGCGGGCGTCTTCGCAGCCGGCTTCGGCTTTGGTTTCGGCCTGACCTTCGGCTTCGGCTTCGGCGCCGCCCGCGACTTGAGGCGCACCTTCTTCGGCGCCGCGGCGGCGGCGTAGAGGAGCGCGCCGCAGGCGTCGAGCACCTGCTGCGCACCCTCGCCGGTGGCACCGGACAGCTCGAGCACCTCCACGCCCCGCTTCGCCATGGCCGCCACGAACCTGGGGAGCGCCGCGCGCGCATGCGGGAGGTCGAGCTTGTTGGCCACCACCACCTGAGGCTTCTCGGCCAGGGTGGGGCTGTACTTCTTCAGCTCGCGGTTGATGATGGTCCAGTCCTTGAGCGGGGTGCGGCCCTCCTGGTCCCCGGCCGAGAGGTCCACCAGGTGCACCAGCACCCGGCAGCGCTCCACGTGGCGGAGGAACTGGTGGCCCAGACCGTGGCCGTCGCTGGCGCCCTCGATGAGCCCGGGGATGTCAGCCATCACGAAGCTCTTGCGGTCGCGCCAGGCCACCACCCCGAGGTTGGGCACCAGGGTGGTGAACGGGTAGTCGGCCACCTTCGGCCGCGCGCGGGAGACCCGCGAGATGAAGGTGCTCTTGCCCGCGTTGGGGAAGCCCAGCAGGCCCACGTCGGCCAGCAGCTTGAGCTCCAGCACCAGCTCCTTCGCCTCGCCCGGCGTTCCGTCCTGCGCGAAGCGCGGCGTCTGGCGCGTCGAGGTGGCGAAGTTGATGTTGCCGAGGCCGCCGCGGCCGCCCCTGGCCGCCACCCAGCGCTCACCATCGGTCGAGAGGTCCTTGAGCACCTCGCCGGAGGCCTCGTCACAGACCAGCGTGCCCACCGGCGCCTTGAGCACCAGGTCGTCGGCGCCGCGGCCGTTCATGTCGCTGCCCAGCCCGTGCTGGCCACCGCGGGCCTCGTGGTGGCGCTGGAAGCGGAAGTCGAGCAGCGTGGTGAGCTGCCCGTCGGCCTCGAAGATGACCGAGCCGCCGTTGCCGCCGTCACCGCCCGAGGGCCCGCCCTTGTCGATGAACTTTTCCCGACGAAAGGCCACGGCGCCATTGCCGCCGTTGCCCGCCTTGACGCTGATGCGTACCTGGTCGACGAATTTCATGGCCTGAAATGAAAACAGCGCCATGGGACAAGTCCCACGGCGCTGGTTCTCCAAGAAGTGAAGGGGCGCTCAGCTCTTGGCTTCGGCCGGGTAGACCGAAACCTTCTTGCGGCCCCGCGAGTGCGTCTCGAACTTCACGACGCCGTCGATGAGCGCGAAGAGCGTGTAGTCGCGGGCCACCTTCACGTTGGTGCCGGGGTGAATCTTCGTGCCCAGCTGCCGCACGATGATGCTGCCCGCGGTGATGTGCTGACCACCGAACGCCTTGGTGCCGCGCCGCTGCGAGTTTGAGTCGCGGCCGTTGCGTGACGAGCCTTGTCCTTTTTTGTGTGCCATGGCTGCTTCTTCTCCTTCAGGCCGAGATGGAGGTGATCTTCACCTCAGTAAAAGGCTGACGGTGGCCACGCAGGCGCGTCCAACCCTCTTTTTCCTTGCGGAAGTGCAGCACCCTGCGGGCGCGCGCCTGACGGAGAATCTTCCCCATCACGCTCGCGCCGGCGAGGGTGGGCTTGCCCACCTTCACGGGAGCCGTGCCACCGACCATCAGCACCTCGTCGAACTTCACCTCGGCGCCGGAATCGCCCTGGACCTTCTCGATGCGCAAGACATCGCCTTCGGCGACCCGGTACTGCTTTCCACCTGTCCGAATGACGGCGTACATCGTTGTAACCTCGTGGTTTCTTTCAAAAAACGTTCTCAGACCCGAAAGGGGAAGGAGAAAGGAGGGCTGCCTTAAGCGATGTGCGCGACGCCGTCAAGCCTGCGTGCCACTGGATCAGCATCAGCTCAAGAAATCGAGGCCCAGGCGCAGGGCCGAGAAGGGCGCCACCCTCGGCAGCACCGAGAGCACCACCCACACCGCGCCGTGGGTCCCCAGCGCGGCCAGGGGCGAGCTGAACTGGCGCTGAATCCATGACGTGGCCGCCGCATAGCCCGCGAACCAGGCCCAGAACAACACCGCCGGCAGCAGCGTCGCCGCCGCCACGGCCTTGACGCTGAACAGCAGCCCGGCCACGGCGAGCAACGCGAGGATGACGAGATGAGAGAAGTTCTTCAGGGCGTTCATGGGTACGGCTCCTTTCGACTGCGGGTATGGGCGCATTGAACGCCGCTTCGTCGAAAAGGAGCTGATACGCGTTGTCGTCGAATCAAAAAGGAGCCGTGTATGATGGCCGATTGGCCGATGAAAACTCACTTGGTTGGAAGGACCTCTGTAGGTATGTGTGCTTCCGGGATCACTCCGATGAATCTGTGGAAGCAGCTGCTCACCGACGCGCGCGAGCTCACCCTCGCCAACACCCGGGGAGAACGGGCCAGCCCCTCTCACGCCGAGTTCGTCAGCGACGGCTACCAGATCCTGGTGCTGCAGCGGCTGCGCGAGCGCTGTCGGCGACTCCGGGTGCCCCTGGCCAACCACCTGCTCCGCCGCGTCTCCACCGCGGTGTTCGGCATCGAGATCGGCAATGAGGTGACGCTGGGCGAGGGCGTGTCCTTCGTGCACCCCATCGCCGTGGTCATCGGCGGCGACTCGAAGATCGGCAACCGGGTGCGCTTCATGGGCAGCAACACCATCGGCACCGCGAAGGACAACGGCTACCCCATCATCGAAGACGACGTGGTGCTCGGCGTCGGCGCGCGCGTGCTGGGCCCGGTGCGGGTCGGGCGCGGCGCGGTGGTGGGCGCCAACGCGGTGGTGCTGCACGACGTGCCCGCCGGCGCGGTGGTGACCGGAATCCCGGCGCAGGTCCGGCACCTGAAGCCCGCCGCTGCGCTCGAGCACGATCCAGAGTAGATGAGGGCCCGTGCGGGCCTCTCTTTTCGTCGCGCTGCTCCTGACCAGCTGTCACCGCGGCACCGCCGAAGCTGCGCCGCGGAGCCCGGGTACCCGCACCAGCGACGCGCCGCGCGTCGTCTCCCGCGTCTACGACAAGGGCCCGGTCGCCCCCTGGGAGGACCACGGCTGGGCCGACCGCCAGCCGCGCAAGGGCGGCGCGGAACGGCTCGAGCTGCACAACTACGGCGGGTGGATCCTCAACAACCGCGAGCTGTCCGGCACCTTCGGCGGCGTGGTCTTCCGCTTCAAGGCCAGGCCGGAGTGGGGCGACTTCCTCCAGGTCCGGGTGGACACCGACGGTGAGGCGCTGTTGCCGCGCGTCGACGTGGGCCCCGCGCACCGCCGCGAGCTGCCCGACGGCTGGAGCGAGGTGTTCATCTCCATGAGCGAGCTCAACCCCTCGTACGTGGGCTTCAATCAGGTGATCATCCGCGCGCATCGGCCGATCCCCTCGCCTGGACTGGTCGAGATCGACCAGGTGGGCCTCACCCTCGCCGACCCCGCCCTGCTGACCGCGGAGCCGCGCCGCGCGGTGTCCTCTTCGCCGGCCGCGATGCGCGTGGAGTGTGAAGCGCCGCCGAAGGAGATCAGCCCCTACATCTACGGCATCGCGTTCCACGCCCGCGCCGAATACTCCGGCGACGACCAGTGGAAGCTGGGCACCACCGCCCGCCGCTGGGGCGGAAACCCCACCAGCCGCTTCAACTGGGAGCTGGGCTCGGCCTGGAACACCGCGAGCGACTACTACTTCGAGAACGCCGACTACGTGGGGCGCCACGACTTCACCTGGGCCACCTTCCTCGAGGTGAACCGCGACCGCCGCCTCGCCACCGCGCTCACCGTGCCCATGCTGGGCTGGGTGGCGAAGGACAAGAAGAGCGTCGGCTTCCCCGTGGAGATCTTCGGGAAGCAGCAGGACGTCGACTACTCCCGCGGCGCCGGCAACGGGCTCACGCCCGACGGCAAGCCCATCGAACCGGGCAACCCCTCGCGCACCAGCGTGGTGGCCCCGCCGGAGTTCATCGGCCGCTGGGTGAGCGCCATCAACGCGCTCAGCCGCCAGCGCGGCGCGCCGGTGGTCGACCAGTACATCCTCGATAACGAGCCGGCGCTCTGGCACGACACGCACCGCGACGTGCACCCCAGGCCCGTCACCTACGACGAGCTGCTCGACCGCACCATCCGCTACGGGAGCGCCATCAGGAAGGCCGACCCCAAGGCGCTCATCGCCGGCCCCGCCGAGTGGGGCTGGACCGGCTACCTCTATTCGGCGCTCGACGCCGAGAAGGGCTTTCATCTCAAGCCCGACCGCCGCGCGCATGGAGACCAGCCGCTCATCGAGTGGTACCTGCAGAAGCTGGCGGAGCACGAGAAGAAGACCGGGGTGAAGGTGCTCGACATCCTCGACCTCCACTACTACCCGCAGGCGCCCGGCATGGGCGTCGGCACGCAGGGCAAGACCGACCGGGAGACGAGCGCGCGACGCATCCGCTCCACGCGCTCCCTGTGGGACCCGCGCTACTCCGACGAGTCGTGGATCAAGGAGCCGGTGATGCTGATCCCTCGCATGCAGGCGTGGGTCGACCGCTTCTACCCCGGCCTCAAGTTGAGCATCGGCGAGTACAACTTCGGCGCCGAGACGCACATGTCGGGCGGGCTGGCGCTGGCGGAGGCGCTCGGCCGCTTCGGCCAGCAGGGCCTCTACTCGGCCTTCTATTGGACCTACCCCGAGGCGCGCACCCCCGCCGCCTGGGCCTTCCGCGCCTTCCGCGACTTCGACGGCAAGG
>CALNBU010000613.1 GCA_937875615.1 uncultured Archangium sp. | reverse complement strand
ACCCTGGACGACGACGCGGTGGGCGCCTGCGTGGTGGAGCGCGTCCGGCGGTTCCGGTTCCCCCGGCCGGAGCACGGCGGCTCCGTCGAGGTGGTGATGCCGTACCGCTTCGCGCCCGCGGGCTGAAAGTTGGCGTCCCGCCCGGGCCTGTTATGGTCCGTGCGGCTTCGCGCGCTGGCCCCGTCGCGATAGAAAATCTCCCCTCATGTCGCTCCGAGTCTTCCTCACGGTCGCCGCGTCGGTGCTGGTCGGCGGCTGCTTCATCGCGCCCGCCGAGCCCGATTGTCTGCGCGATGGAACCTGCGAGTGCAAGGTGAACGCCGACTGCGCGGCGTCGGCGCTGTGCGTCGATGGGCGCTGCTTCGAGCTGCCCGACGCCGGCCGGCCCGGAGAGCTGGGCTGGCCCTGCCGGAGCGACGAGGTGTGTCTGTTCGGCCCGTGTCTCCCCGAGGGGCCGGGGAACGGCCGCGTGTGCAGCGCGCCCTGCGTCCACGACGGCGGCGTGGGCTGCGACAAGGGCTACGACTGCAAGCAGTCCGGCACTGACGCCGGCTTCCTCTGCGCGCCGCCCATCCGCGTGCAGTGCCTGCCCTGTCAGGTCGACGCCGACTGCAACGCCATCGGGGACCGCTGCACCGCGCTGGGGGACGGCACCACCGCCTGCACCACCGACTGCGCGCTCACCGGGTTGTGCCCCGAGGGCAGCGTGTGTCGCTCGGTGGGCGATGCCCGGCAGTGCGTGCCGCAGGCCAACACCTGCGCGTGCAGCGGGCCCGCCGCGGGGCTGACGCGCGCCTGCCGGAGGAGCAACGCGCTGGCCACCTGCTTCGGCGTGGAGACCTGCCGGGCCGACGGTCAGTGGAGCGGCTGCGACGCGCGCGAGGCCTCTGAAGAGGTGTGTGACGGCATCGACAACGACTGCGATGGACTGACGGACCAGGCCGACGACTCCCTGGTGACCGCCGGGCTCCCCGGCTACCCCGCGTGCAGCAAGGGCGTGAGCTGCGGCGGCCGGGGGAGCTGCGGCGCGCTCGGAGACTTCGCCTTCCAATGCAGCGCCCCGGACCCCACCGAGGAGGTGTGCAACGGCGCCGACGACGACTGCGACGGGCAGGTCGACGATGGGCTGCGCAACCCGGCCGGCGAGTACGTCAGCGCCCGCGCCTGCGGCACCTGCGCCACCGACTGCTTCGAGGTGCTGCAGAACCTCGCGCACGACGCCGGCGTGGTGCTCGCCGGCGCGGCGACCTGTGAGCTGAGCCATGGACAGCGAACGTGCGTGCCCCGGCTGTGCGCGCCGGGCTCGTACCTGACGCCGCCGGGCGCGCAGCCGCAGATCTGCGAGCGCGCGGTGGGCTCCCAGTGCCGGCCGTGCAGCACCGACGGCGACTGCCGGGTGCCGGGCGACACCTGCGTCACCTTCGGTGATGATCCGGCGCCGTCGTGCGCCCAGAGCTGTGAGCCCGGCGCGACCTACGAGGGGTGCACCGGCGAGCTCGGCGCACAGGACTGCTGCCCCGAGGGCAACACCTGCGAGCTGCGCGGCGGGCGCCGGCTGTGTGTCCCCGAGGTGAACAGCTGCCACTGTTCGCCCGAACGTGCGGGGTTGGCGCGCTCGTGCTTCGTCACCGCCGGCACCGCCACCTGCATCGGCGCGCAGGTGTGCGACGGCGCCGGGCAGTGGGCCGCCTGCGACACTTCTTCGACCTCGCTGGAGTTCTGCGACGGGCGCGACAACGACTGCGACTCGGTGGTGGACAACGGCTTCACCAACACCCGGGGGAGCGGCACCTACGACACCGACGCGCACTGTGGCGCCTGTAACAACAACTGCGTCGCCCGCTGGAGCCCTGCCATTCAGCACGCCAACGGAGGCTGCGTGGTGCGCGGCGGCGCGCCGGACTGCGCCATCGTCAGCTGCACCTCGGAGTTCGTAGGCGGCGGAGGCGCCTGCCGCCTCGACGCGGAGTGTCCGGGTGGGTTGAGCTGTCACCCCACCTATCGGCAGTGTGTCCGCACCTGCACCTCGCAGACCGAGTGCGGCGCGGGGCAGACCTGCAGCGACGGCACCTGCACGGTGGCCTGTGGGAGCGACAGTCAGTGCGCGGCGGCCTTCGGAGGTGTGGGCGCGACCTGCACCAACGGACGCTGCGGGTTGCGCTACCAGTTCATGAACGCCGACCGCGAAGACACCAACGGTTGCGAGTGCGCCGCCGGGCCCCAGGTCGACGAGCCCGAGGTGTACCGGGACTACCCCACCGCGGGCCTGCCCTACGTGGACCGCAACTGCGACGAGGTCGACGGCGACGCCGCCACCGCGCTCTTCGTGTGGGCGCAGTCGGCGCAGAGCCTCGGCACCCGCCTCCACCCGTTCCGCACCATCGCCGAGGCGTTGGGGGCCTTCAACCCGGCGACCCACAGCGCGGTCCTGGTGGCCCAGGGCACCTACGTGGAGCAGGTGGTGCTCACCGCCGGCGTGAAGGTGTACGGCGGGTACGCGGCCGGCTTCGCGCGGCGCGACGTGATCCTCTTCCCCACCTTCATCGAGGCCCCGGAGCCCGCGGCGGGCGCGCGCCAGGGCTCGGTCAACGCGGAGAACCTCACCGCGCCCACCGTGCTCGCGGGGTTCACCATCCGCGGCTACGACGTGAACGCCCGGCCGCTCCCTGGTCGCGCGGCGCTCAACAGCTACGCGGTGTACGTGCGCAACGCGCCGCAGTTGCTCATCGCCAACAACCACGTGGTGGGCGGGCGCGGTGGCGACGGTACGCCCGCGCTGCCCGGAGTGGCGGGGGCCAACGGCGGCGCCGGCGGCAACGGCCTCGCTGCCCGTGAGTGCGCCACACCCCGCTGCGCCGGCGAGGCACAGCCCGGTGGCTTCGCGGGCACCAACGCGGCCTGCA
>CALNBU010000612.1 GCA_937875615.1 uncultured Archangium sp. | reverse complement strand
GGCTCGAACCTCGAGCGGCTGGTGATGGAGGTCGTGAACCTCAACTGCGGTGACTGCCACGCGGGCAGCGCCGGCGCGAACAACCGGTACGGCGACTTCCGCCCCTCCGGCTGCACCGCCTGCCCGTCGAAGGAGACGCACAGCACCTGGTTGGCCTCCAGCCGCGCGTCCTTCACGCCCGACAGCGCCTTCACCTCCGCCAGCGGCACCTCGCCGCGCGCCACCTGCACCCGGAACTCCGCCGTCTGGCCGGTGAGCTCGGCCATGGTCGAGGCGCTGACCAGCTTCCCCTTGTCGAGGATCGCCGTGGCGTCGCACAGCTCCTCGAGCTCCTGCAGGTTGTGGCTGGAGACCACCACCGTGTGCCGCCCCTTCAGCTCGCGGATGACGCTGCGCACCGAGGCCGCGATCTTGGGGTCGAGGCCGGCCGTGGGCTCGTCGAGGAAGATGACCGGCGGGCTGCCCATGAGCGCCTGCGCCATCGACACGCGCTTGTGCATGCCGTGCGAGAGCGCGCCGGCGGCCACCGCCCAGGTCTCCGCCAGCGACACGCGCTCCAGCGCCGCCCGCGCCTCGCGCTCCGCGTCGGGCAACCCGCTCAGCTCTCCGTAGTAGGTGAGCAGCTCGCCCACCGGCCAGGTCTGGGGGAGGATGGCGTCCTGCGGCAGCACCCCCACTCGCCCCTTGAGCGCGCCCGAGTCGGAGGGGTCGACGCCCAGCACCCGGATGCTCCCGGAGGTGGGGAAGAGGAACCCGCACATCATGGAGAAGGTGGTGGTCTTCCCCGCGCCGTTGGGCCCGATGAGCCCGTAGCAGTGGCCCTCTTCCACGCTGAAGGTGACGTCGTCGACCGCCACCTTGGCGCCGAAGCGCTTCGACAGGTTCTTGATCTCGATGGCGGCGCTCACAGGTCTCTCCTTCGCACCGCGAGCTGCGCCAACCCGAGGAAGATGAGCCCGTAGCCGACGTGCGCCAGGGCCGCGGGCACCGCGCGCGCCCACTTCGGGTGGAGCAGGTCGTCTCCGAAGTGCCACACCGACAGGTAGCGCAGGTACGCGAGCGGCGACTCCGACTTGAGCATCGCCAGCGCGCTGCCGGAGAGCTCCTCGCCGGGGAAGCGGTAGAAGCCCGCCACCAGCGCCACGAACCAGATGACGAACAGGGCGATGATGTTGAGCACCAGCGAGACGCTCCCCTGCCGCGTCAGCGCCGAGAACAACGCCGTCAGCGAGAGATAGGCCAGCGAGAGCACGAAGGACGAGAGGATGAGCTTCAGCGTCCACCACGCGACCTCCGAGGCCGGGAAGTCGGCGTTGAGGAAGCGGGCCACCAGCACCATCAGCACCGTGCACAACGTCAGCAGCAGGCTGAAGATGGTCATCTGCGAGAGCAGCTTGCCGACGATGATCGACGAGCGCTTGACCCTCACCACCAGGTAGCGAATCGACTTCGGGCCCACCTCGCCGGAGAGCTGGTCGAAGCCCATCAACGCGATGAACAGCGGAAGGAAGCGCAGGGTCAGCTTGAAGACCACCAGCAGCACCAGCGGGATGACCGCCAGCGAGTCGAGCATCTGCTCGTCGTCGGTGACGAAGAACTTGAGGAAGCCCTTCTTCTGCTCGGCGAGCTGGCCGCTGGCCTGCGCGAGATCCGCGCCGGCCTGGGCCGCCTGCTGCTCGAGCTGCGCGTTGGCCTGGTACTGGAGCCCGCCCACGATGGTGAGCGAGAGCGCCACGAACAGCACGAAGAGGATCAACAGCACCAGCACCCGGCCGCTCTTCAGCGCCCGCCGGGTCTCGCCTCGCCAGATGGCGAGAATTTCGGAGAAGTCCATGCGGGCGCGCACCCTGTCATAAAACCCCGCCGGCGATGACCATTCTTCTGTACCGTCGGCCCGGCTGTCCGCTGTGCGACGACGCCGAGGCGCTGCTCGACGAGCTGGGCGTGGCGTTCCTCCGCGCCAACATTCTTGAAGACGAGCGCACCTTCGTCAGGTACCGCTACCGAATCCCGGTGCTGGACATCGACGGCGCCGAAGTGCTGGAGCTGAGGTTCGACATGATGCAGTTGCAGGCCGCGCTCGCCGCGGCAGGAGTCACCACGAAGTGAGCGACGATCTCCACCTCGCCGCGTTCCGCGCCGTGCCCCGCACCGGCGTCATCTACGTCACCTCCGAGGCCCGGCGCCTCGGCTTCTCGCCCGGGCACCCCGACTGGTGCAACCTGGGACAGGGCCAGCCGGAGACCGGCGAGCTGCCCGGCGCCCCGCCGCGCATCCGGCACATCGAGATCGACGTTGACGACCAGGAGTACGCGCCGGTGGCCGGCCTCTGGGAGCTGCGCGAGGCCATCGCCG
>CALNBU010000611.1 GCA_937875615.1 uncultured Archangium sp. | reverse complement strand
GCTACGGGCGCCCCGCGGCCTGCCTGCTCTTCGGCTTCGATGACTTCGCCGCCATCCGCTATGCGCTGGGCCGCGACGGCGCCGACGCCTGGCTGAAGACGGTGTCGCAGGGCGTGCTCTCCGCGCTGCGGGCCGCCGACCGCCTCTTCCGCATCGACAGCGATGAGTTCGTCGCCCTGCTCCCCGAGACGGACAACGCCGGCGCGCGCCTGGCGGGGCAGCGGGTGCTGGACGTGCTGCAGGGCACTCCGGTGCAGGGCCCCGGCGGGCAGGTCGAGGTCATCGCCCGCTGCGGCGGCGCCCTCTTCCCCTCTGAGCGCGTGCGCAGCACCGAAGATCTGCTGCGCGAGGCCGACCGCTCCTTCCGGCTGCTCGCCGACACCCCCAAGCGCCTGTTCTAGAGACCGGCGCCCCGGCGCGCCTTCAGTTGATGCCGCTGCTGCACTGGCAGGTCGAGGTGTTGCACGACGTGCCCGCCCCGCAGCCTCCGCAGTCGGGACGACACACGCAGGCGCAGCTGTCGGTGTCGACCTGGTAGGTGGCGCCGCACCCCAGCTGCGTCGCGTCGCAGACGCAGCCGCACACGCCGCCGGTGCTCTCGAAGCGGGAGCCCGCGGGGCAGGTGAAGCTCTGGCGACACTCGCAGGCGCAGGCCGCCGCGTTGCAGGTCTGGAAGGCCGTGCAGGAGCCGCCGCAGTCGCTGGTGCAGACGAAGTCGCACACCAGCGGGTTGGGATCACACACGCGCCCCAACGGGGCCTGGGCCGCGCCGCAGTTGGCGGGACACTCGCAAGCGCCGCTCTGCGGATTACAGACCAGGTTGCCCTCGCAGAGGCCGGGCGCGTTGGGGTCGAAGTGTGGATCCTCCTCGCAGGGCAACTGGCCGCCCGGGTCTGGCGTCAGGTCGATCCAGTAGCGGTAGGAGACCGCCGCCCGGGTCGCGGAGTCCCCCGGTCGACACGCTCCGAAGAAGGACAGCGTGCGGTTGATGCCGTCGAAGTCGAAGCCATCGACGCGGCTGCGCGCCAGGTCGTCCTTGTTGCAGAGCGCGCCGTCCTGCACCGCCTCGAGCGCGACCTTCACCGAGGCCCCGATGGGCGGCTTCTGCATCACGTGCCCCGCGGCGCCGATGGCGGAGGTGATGATCTGCTGCACGGCGTTCCCGATGCTGGGGCCGCTCCCGACGTCGCCGCGCACCCCGCCGGTGTTGGTGATGACGCCGGCGGTGATCCGCGGCGTGCGCTGGGTCTCGCCGCAATCGCTGCCGTCGGGGCAGACGATGCCGTGCACCGTCACCGGCCCGACCCTGTTGGTGTAGGTGTGATTGTTGCCGCCGACCGTGTGGCTGAAGGTGGCGTTGAGGGTGGTGAAGAAGGCGGTGAAGCTTGCGAGCGTGGTGGATGCCTGCCCGGCGCTGCCGGATTGATCATCGGCGTCGCCCAGCAGGATCACCACCACGTTGGCGCCGGCGCGGAGGCGGTTGTTCTGCTCGGCGACGGTGGCGGGCGTCAACCGGTCCAGGGCCCGCGCCGCCGAGCCCACCACCCGCTCGGTGCCGCTGCCGTCGGTGTCGACCCAGCAGCCGCCGTTGGCGCCCTGCCCCCAGCACGCCGGGCTGGCGCCGGGCACGTTGGTGCAGGTGCCGTTGTTGCAGGTGGAGTCCTGGGTCAACCAGCTGCGGAACTGGTCGATGTCGCGGGTGAAGCCCCGGATGACGTTGCTGTTGGGCTCGTTGTTGGCCACCAGGCTCGAGGTGACGAGCGCGATGCGCCAGTCGATCTGCGAGTTGGTCAACTGCGCCGCCATGGCGGTGGCGGTGTTGGCCAGCGCCTGCTGGTAGTCGTCCATGGAGCCGGAGTCATCGACGGAGACGAGGAAGTCCACCTGTCCTCCGTTGGGGGCGAACACCTCGCACTGGGAGGCGTTGGCGTCGCCGAACTGCGCGACCCCTGATCCGCCGGCGGTGTCCGACATGGTGAAGAGCGGCGCGCCCGCGTAGTTGGCCAGCGGGGTGAGCGCGGCGATCACCACCACCGCCTGGTTGCTCCGGTGCAGGTACTCGACCTGCAGCTTGAAGGGCCCGACGGCGCCGGCGGTGCCAGTCAACACGCCGGCCCCCGGACCGATCAACGAGTCCGCCAGCGCGTTGGTCACCGTCTTGAGATCTCCGGTCGCCGCGGAGTCGTAGAAGGCCTGCAGCGCGGGCACGCCGTCCCAGCTGGTAAAGGTCTGGACGGTGCGGTTGGACAACGCGCCCTGCGTCTCGAAGCGGGGTCGCAGCTGCCCCTCGTCGGCCGTGGGCGTGGTGGCGGAGGCCCGGGCGGGCTCCCGCCAGGCGAGGAAGGTGACGCCCTGCGTGGGGTCGAAGCCGATGAGCCCCTTGTT
>CALNBU010000610.1 GCA_937875615.1 uncultured Archangium sp. | reverse complement strand
GAGGCGCTCAAGACGCAGGGCGGTGCGGGCAACAAGGCGGAGAAGACCGAGGACCTCGCGTGGCGCAACGCCAGCGTCCACGAGCGCCTCACGCACGCGCTGGTGAAGGGCATCGACGCCTTCGTGGAGCAGGACACCGAAGAGGCGCGCACGCTGCTGCCGCGGCCCCTCGACGTCATCGAGGGCCCGCTGATGGACGGCATGCGGGTGGTAGGCGACCTCTTCGGCGCGGGCAAGATGTTCCTCCCGCAGGTGGTGAAGTCGGCGCGGGTGATGAAGCGCGCGGTGGCCTGGCTCACCCCCTTCATGGAGGCGGAGAAGGCGGAGGCCCGCGCCGCCGGCCTCGACGTGCGCAGCCAGGGGAAGGTGCTGCTGGCCACGGTGAAGGGCGACGTGCACGACATCGGCAAGAACATCGTGGGGGTGGTGCTGGCCTGTAACAACTACGAGGTCATCGACCTCGGGGTGATGGTGCCGGCGGAGAAGATTCTCGCCACCGCGAAGGCCGAGCAGGTCGACGTCATCGGGCTCTCGGGGCTCATCACCCCCTCGCTCGACGAGATGGTGTCGGTGGCCAGGGACCTCACGCGCGAGGACTTCAAGGTGCCGCTGCTCATCGGCGGCGCCACCACCTCGCACCCGCACACCTCGGTGAAGATTGCGCCGCAGTACGCGCCCGGCGTGGTGCACGTGCTCGACGCCAGCCGCGTGGTGAACGTGGTGAGCGCGCTGCTCTCTCCCGAGCAGAAGCCGGTGTTCCTCTCGGAGGTGGCGACGAAGCAGCAGCGCGCCCGCGAAGACTTCGAGGCCCGCCGCGTGCAGCGCAAGCTGCTGCCGCTGGCGGAGGCCCGCGCGCGCCGGGCGGCCTTCGACTGGGCCACCGTCGACATCCCGAAGCCCGACTTCCTCGGCACCAGGGAGCTTCGCGACGTGCCGCTCACCGACCTGGTGCCCTTCATCGACTGGGGTCCGTTCTTCAACGCCTGGGAGCTCTTCGGCCCCTTTCCCCGGCTGCTCGACGACGAGAAGACCGGCACCGAGGCGCGCAAGCTGTTCGCCGACGCCCAGGCGATGCTCCAGCGCATCATCGAAGAGCGGCGCTTCACGGCCCACGGCGTGCTGGGCTTCTGGCCCGCCAACGCCGACGGCGACGACGTGGTGCTGTACACCGACGAGTCGCGCCAGACCGAGCTGCGGCGGCTCCACATGCTGCGTCAGCAGGCCGAGAAGCAGCCCGGGCAACCGCACCTCTGCCTCGCCGACTTCGTGGCGCCGGTGGGCACGCGCCCCGACTACGCGGGCGGCTTCGCGGTCACCGCGGGCCTCGGCGTGGAGGCCTTCGCGCAGAGCTTCCGCGTCAGGCACGACGACTACTCGGCCATCATGGTGCAGGCCCTGGGCGACCGCCTCGCCGAGGCCTTCGCCGAGTGGGCGCACCTGCAGGCGCGGCGCGCGTGCGGCTTCGGGCTGCACGAGGACCTCTCCAACGAGCAGCTCATCAAGGAGGCCTACCGCGGCATCCGCCCCGCCCCCGGCTACCCGGCCTGTCCGGAGCACTCCGAGAAGGGCACGCTCTTCTCGCTGCTCGACGCGCAGCGCGCCGGGCTCGCCCTCACCGAGAGCTTCGCCATGACGCCCGCCTCCAGCGTCAGCGGCTTCTATTTCAACCACCCCGACGCGAAGTACTTCGGGCTGGGGAAAATCGGCCTCGACCAGGCCGAGGACTACGCCCGGCGCAAGGGCTGGACCGTCGAAGAGGCGGTGCGCTGGCTCTCGCCCAACCTCGACGAGCCCGCGCCCACCAGCGCCGCGGCCTGACGGCGCGCTCCCGGACTGACGGAGGTGCTACACGCCTCCGCCATGCGCCGCGCACTGGTGGTCCTCGCCGTCGTCATCGTCCTCGCGCCACTCGCCTTCATCCACTTCCGCGCGCGCAGCCTGGGCGCGCGCGCGGCCAGTGGCGCCGCGGTGACCATGGCCGGCCAGTTGCTCAAGATCGTGGTGCAGTTCGGCGGCATCGTGCTGCTGGCGCGGCTGCTGACGCCGTACGACTACGGCCTGATGGCGATGGTGACGGCGATCGTCGGCGTGGCC
>CALNBU010000609.1 GCA_937875615.1 uncultured Archangium sp. | reverse complement strand
CCGAGACCCGCTCGCCGCTCCGGTCGAGCCCGCGCACGTCGAGGAGCGCGGCGCCGGCGGTGCCGAGCGCGCCGGCCAGCTCCTTGAAGCAGCCCTGGCCCTCGCAGCGACGCGGCGCGCTCTTCTTGAAGGGGGGCCCTTCACCGACGGACAGCGAGGCCAGCTGGCGGAGCGCGTTCTCGGTGGCGCGCTGGGCGCGCTTGAGCTGGGCGTCGTTGACCTGCGAGGCGTCCACCACGGCGCACACCAGCGCCTGGGCGTGGGCGAGCGCAGGGAACAGCATGAGCGCGAGGGTGAGTCGGAGCACGAGCGCGGCAGCTTAAGGCCTGCGCTGCGCCGGCGGTCAAGGTTCCGCGCCTCCCGGTTGCGGCCGGTCTCGTCCGCGCAACGACGGCGGTGTGCGGCGCGCACGACGCAGCGCTCCATGCGCGGGGACTCGCGCGCGCTCTCTCCGCGTGTAAGGTCGCGCGCCCATGTCTCACCCACTGCTTCCCCGCATCGACGCCTGCGTCAACGTCATCCGCGCCCGCCTCCCCGGCTTCACGCCGAAGCTGGGCGTCATTCTCGGCAGCGGCCTCGGCGCCTTCGCCGACACCCTGGAGCGCGCGGTCTCCATCGACTACCGCGAGCTCCCCGACTTCCCCACCTCGTCGGTGCACGGCCACGCCGGGCGCCTGGTGTGCGGCTACCGCGGCGCGGTGCCGGTGGTGGCCATGGCCGGCCGGGTGCACTTCTACGAAGGCTACTCGCCGCAGCAGGTGGCCTTCCCCGCGCGCGTGCTCTGTCGGCTGGGCGCGAAGCACCTCACCATCACCAACGCCGCCGGCGGCATCAACACCGGCTTCGGCGTGGGCGACCTGATGGCGATTACCGACCACCTCAACCTCTCGGGCTTCAACCCGCTCATCGGGCCCAACGAAGACGCGCTCGGGCCGCGCTTCCCCGACATGTCCCACGCCTACGACCCGGCGGCGCTCGGGGTGCTGCGCGCCTCGGCGCAGGCGGTGGGCGCGCAGCTCCGCGAGGGCGTGTACGTGGCGCTCTCCGGGCCCAGCTACGAGACGCCGGCGGAAATCCGCATGCTGCGCACGCTGGGCGGCGACGCGGTGGGCATGTCGACGGTGCCGGAGGTCATCGTGGCCTCGCACATGGGCGTCAAGGTGACGGGCATCTCGTGCATCACCAACCTCGCCGCCGGCATCAGCGCGCAGAAGCTGTCGCACGACGAGGTGGCGGAGACCGCCAACAAGGTGAAGGACGTCTTCACCCGGCTCCTCTCGCGCTTTCTCGACGACGTGGCCGCCACGGTGTGACAAGCCGACGGCATGGTTGAGAAGCGACGACAGGCGGCGGGCGACGAGCGTCGCGACAGCCCGCGCGTGCCCATGCGGTTCCTGGTGCGCGACATCGGCCGGCCCAGCGGCGACTGGGAGGAGCGCGAGGGCGACCTCTCGCTCGGGGGCATCTCCTGGAAGGGCAAGACCGCGCCGCACGGCACCGAGGTCGACGTCCGCTTCCGGCTCCCGCGCGTGCCGGAAGAGGTGCGCGCCCGGGGTGAGATTCTGCGGGTGAAGGCCGAGGGCCTGGGCATCATCTTCCACCTGCGCTTCACCCGGCTGGAGGTGAAGAACGAGCTGGCCATCGCGCGCTACCTCGACGAGTGGCTGGCCGGCCTCTGAGGCCTCCGGGGCGGCCTGCCCTCCGTCAGGCCACCGGCGCGCCGCGCAGCAGCGCCTTCGCCGCGTCGACCGCCTCGGTGCTGCCCGCCAGCGCCACCACGTCGCCGGCGGCCAACACCTCGCCCGCCGAGGGCAGCAACACGTCGCCGCTGGTGCGGTGAATGGCCAGCACGGTGGCGCCGGTGAGGCCCCGCAGGTTGATTTCGGCCAACGACTTCCCCAGCACCCCGCTGCCCTCGGGCACCTTGCAGGACACCGGCTCGCCGAGGCCGGGGAGCTGCGCGCGCACCTGTTGGAGCGGGTCTTCCTGCGCGTGCTCCGGGGCGGCGTGCCGGGAGGGCGCCGACAGCGCGGCGGCGACCACCTCCACGCCCGCGCGAAGGTGGCCCTCGAAGTTGACGGCGCTGCGGGCGAAGGTGCCCAGCAGCACCAGCGTCAACAGCACCGCGGTGGCCACCACCCAGGTCGAGGGGAGGAACGGAGAGAGCACCGCGAGGGCCGGCGCCATCACCAGCAGGCCCACCAGCACGCGCAGCAGCGCGGAGAGCGCCTGGCGCGGCGCCCGCGCGAGGTCCACGCGCCCCTGCGAGGGGAGCGCGCGCTCCGCCAGGGTGTCTCCCATCGCGCGCAGCACCCGGGTGAGGCCCAGGCCCACCGTCAGCAGCACCGCGACGCCCACCGCCAGCAGCGCCCACTTCCAGGGCTCCGGCGTGCGGGGCAACAGCAGCGCCAGGCACAGCAGCGTCACCACCAGGCTGGTGACGTCGATGCCCAACAGGCGGATGAGGCGCTGCACCTCCGAGCGCTCCTTCTCTCCGCGCGTGGTGCGCATCTTCTCGAACCACGAGGAGTAGAGCGCCATCCAGCGCTGTACGCGCACCGGGAGCGCGCCCTCGATTTTTGTCGACAGCGCCGGCGACGAGCGGATGAGCCAGGGGGTGATGAGCGTGGTGACGGCGGAGACCGCGACGGTGATGGGGTAGATGAAGTCGCGGGTGGCGCCCAGCGAGAGGCCCAGGGTGGCCACGATGAACGAGAACTCGCCAATCTGCGCGAGGCTCATGCCCGACTGCATCGAGGTCTTGACCCCGTTGCCGGTGAAGAAGACGCCCAGGGTCACGCCCACGAACTTGCCCAGCACCACCACCGCCGTCACCACCAGGACGTGCGGCCACCACTCGAGCAGCACCCGGGGGTCGAGCAGCATGCCCACCGAGACGAAGAACACCGCCGCGAAGATGTCGCGCACCGGCCTGATGGCCTGCTCCACCTCGTGGCCCTTGCCCGACTCGGCCACCAGCGAGCCGGCGATGAAGGCGCCCAGCGCCACCGAGTAGCCGGCCGCGTTGGCCAGCAGCGCTAGCCCGAAGCAGATGGCGATGGAGCTGACGGTGAGCATCTCCGAGCTCTGCTGCGCCACCACCAGCCGCATCAGCCGGGGCACCACCAGCAGGCCGCCCACCAGCAGCGCGGCGAGGAAGGCGCCCAGGCGACCCATGGTCAGGGTGAGCTCGCCCGCAGAGACGCTCGCGCCGTGGGCCACCGCGGTCATCACCGTCATCAGGATGATGGCGATGAGGTCCTCCACCAGCAGCACGCCCACCACGATGCCGCGCACGGGGTCCTTCACCTTCAGGTCGTCGAAGGCCCGGGCGATGATGGTGGTGGAGGAGCTGACGATGATGGCGCCGAGGAAGACGCTCTCGAGCTGCGTCCACCCGAAGGCGCGGCCGGCGCTGTAGCCGAACCACATCATCAGGCTGCACTGGAAGATGCCGGTGAGCAGCGCGGTGGGGCCCACGCGCATCAGCGCGCCGAGGCGGAACTCCAGCCCCAGCGCGAACATGAGGAGGATGACGCCCAGCTCCGAGAGCGCGTTGACGAGGGAGTCGTCGGCGTTGAGCGGGAAGAAGGGGAGGTGCCGGCCCACCAGCAGGCCCGCCACGATGTACCCCAGCACCACCGGCTGCTTGAGCCGATTGAAGACGACGGTGGTGACACCCGCGACACCGAAGACGGCGGCGAGGGTGACCAGGAAGTGATGCGCGGTCACCATGGAGGTCCGCCGTACTTAACAGTCACCGCCGCGTCGCACTGCGCTCACGGTGTAATTTTTTCATTATCCAGAGCGAGTTCGCCACGAACAGCGCGTTGGTGGCGGTGACCCAGAGGTAGCGATGCTCCGGGTGCAGCAGCGCGCCGGCGGCGCCCACCACGTAGCCGGCGGCGGTGGGCCACAGCGACGGGAGCAGCGCGGCGGCGCCCACGGTGGCGATGACGCCCCAGTAGCCGGCCTGGAGGCCCACGATGGCCGGCGGCCACGGCCCCGCCAGCGCGTAGCCCGCGAGCAGCACCACCACCTGCAGGCCCATTCCGGCCAGCACCATCCGCACCAGCTGCTGGTTGAGCGGGGTGTCCTGGTTGGAGTCCTTCCAGCGCCGGGCGAAGAGGCCGGCCAGCGCCATGGTGAAGAGGCAGGCGGGCACCGTCATCAGGCCCTCGCTGTGGGGGAAATGGCTGAGCAGCACGCCGCCCAGGTTGGGCGAGACCACCCACACCACGCCGATGAGCAGCGCCAGCCACATGCGCGGCGAGGCGCCGGTGCGCGGGTTGAGGCTCGTCTCGAGTTGCTGGAGGCGCGCCAGCTTCGCCCGCTGCTCGGCGTCGCGCGCATCGGCCTGCGCCAGCAGGGCCTCCAGCCCCGGGTCGGGGAGGTCCAGCTCGGCGAGGTGGGCGCGGGCGGTCTTCACGCTGCCGTGGGCGGCCTCGAAGGTCACCATGTGGCGCAGCGCGGCCCGCCAGCCGACGCGCGCCGCCTCGTTGCCGGGCCAGCCCTGCAGCGCCTGCTCGAAGCCGAAGCGGGACGCGGCGAAGAGGCCGTAGACGCGGGTGGTGTCGGGCGCCTCGGCGCTCACCTGCGCGGCCAGCTGCGCCAGCCGTTGCTGCGACTGGTGGGTGAGCGACAGCGAGCCCTGGCGCTCGAGGAAGGACTCCAGCTCGCGGCGCACCGCCAGCGCGCTGGAGGGCCGGGCCGACGGCTCTGGCTCCATGCAGCGCCGCACCAGCGCGGCGAGCGCCTCCGGCACCCCGTCGGGCAGCGTCGGGCGGCTGGTCAGCACCGCCGAGAACAGGGCCTCCGGTGTCGCGCCGGCGTGGGGGGCGCGGCCCGTCAGCACATGGAAGAGCGTGGCGCCCAGCAGGTAGACGTCGGTGGCCTCCGACAGCGCGCCGCGGCCCAGCATCTCCGGCGCCATGTAGGCGGGCGTGCCGGCCAGCTGGGTCGACGGGCCCGGCGCGCAGGCGAGGCCCCAGTCGACGAGGTAGACCTCGCCGAAGCTGCCCACCATCACGTTCTCGGGCTTGAGGTCGCGGTGCACCACGCCGCGGGTGTGCGCGAAGTGCACCGCGTTGCAGACCTGCTGGAGAATCCTCAGGTGCTCGTCGAGGGGTGGGCGGCCGGGGGCGTGCGCCTCCATGGCCGAGGGGTCGCGCAGCAGGGTGAGCCAGGTGCGGCCCTCGATGCGCTTCATCACGATGACTGGCAGCCCGGCCTCGTCGAGGTACAGCGCGTGAATGGGGAGGATGTTGGGGTGCTCCAGGCCGCCGGCGCGCCAGGCCTCCGAGAGCAGCGCCTCTACGTCGCGCTCGCCGCGGTGCTCCGGCCGCAGCGCCTTGAGCGCCACCGTGCGGTCGAGCGCCACCTGCCGCGCCAGCCGCACCACGCCCATGCCGCCCTCGCCCAGCGGGCCCTCGTCGACCATGGCCCTCGGGTCGTGCGTCAGCGCCCGCAGCACCTCCAGCGCGCGCCGTCCCACGGCGCCGTCCGTCGGGGGCTCCAGGGTGGTCGACGGGCTCCGCACCGCGGTTCTGGTCTGGGCCTCCAGTGTCTGCAGCAGCGCGTCGAGCTCGTCCATGGGGTGCGGCCGGATGTTACAAGCGGTGGTCCTCATGCGCGCGACTCCTGAGCCCACCACCGTCACGCCCTACCCGGCCGCGCACAGCGTGGAGGCGTTCCAGAGCAACCTGCTGGCGGTGCGCGCGCGCATCGCGGTGGCGTGTGAGCGCGTCGGGCGCGCGCCGACGGAGGTGCGGTTGTTGCCCGTCAGCAAGACGGTGCCGGCGGACCGCCTGCGCCTGGCCTGGGAGGCCGGCTACCGGGAGCTGGGTGAGAACAAGGTGCAGGAGGCGGCGGGCAAGGCCGAGGCGCTCGCCGACCTCCCCGGGCTTCGCTGGTCGGTCATCGGGCACCTGCAGACCAACAAGGCGAAGCTCGTGGCGCGCTTCGCCAGCGGGTTCCACGCCCTGGACAGCCTCCGGGTGGCCGCGGAGCTCGACCGTCGCCTCCAGGCAGGGGGCCGCGCCCTGGAGGTGCTGGTGCAGGTCAACACCTCGGGCGAGGCCAGCAAGTTCGGGTTGCCGCCCGAGGCCGTCGCCGACTTCGTGCGCGCGCTGCCGGCCTTCTCTTCACTGCGGGTCCGCGGGTTGATGACCCTGGCGAGGTTGTCGGACGACGCGGCGCGGGTGCGGCCCTGCTTCGCGCTGTTGCGCGACCTCCGCGCGCGCCTCCGGCAGTCGGCCCCTGACGGGGTGGTGATGGAGGAGCTCTCCATGGGGATGTCCGGAGACTTCGAGCTGGCGGTGGAGGAGGGCGCCACCATGGTGCGCGTCGGTCAGGCCCTCTTCGGCGCCCGCGCGCTCCCCGACAGCCATTACTGGCCAGACCCGGCGGGCGGTTAACGAACGGCGTCGACGACGAAGGCCGTGCTGGAGGTGGTGCCGAGGCGAAGGCCGGCCAGCCAGTGGTGCGCGGCGTCGCTGGCCCACACCCCGTAGGCGATGAAGTCCGGTGGACCATTGAAGCGGGTGAAGGTGGTGCCCGACAGCAGGATGCGCGGGTGCGGGGCGGAGCCGACGAAGAGGATGTCTCCGTTACCCAGCGGCCAGGCGTCGTGCAGGCCGTTGCCGCCGTTGCCAGGCTCGTACACCGGCTTCCAGGTGCCGTCGGGGCGCCGCTGCGCGATGCGCGACTGGAAGCCCATGATGAAGGTGCGCCCGTCGGCCTCGATGAGGCGGGTCCACGCGCTGGGCGCCACCGCGAAGGGCGGCGAGACGATCTCGTTGACGAAGGTGCCGTCGGCGTTGCGCCGGTGCAGCAGGTCTCCGGCCAACACCAGCGAGCCGTCTTCGAGGGCGAGGCAGGTGCGCAGCGGCGGCGTGGAGGTCGGCAGCGGCAGCTCGGTCCACGCGTTGTCAGACCAGCGAAAGAGGATGCCGCGCGCGGTGAGCTGCGGGCTGCCGACGGCGTAGACGGTCTCGCCGCGGGCGCAGAGGCCCTTGAACAGCAACCCCGGCCTGGTCGGGCCGGAGAAGCTCCCGGGCTGGGCGCAGTGGGCGCCGCAGGTGATGAGCATCTCCTTTCCGGCGGCCACCACCAGGCCGGCGTCGGTGATGAGCAGGTCCTCGTAGGACTCGGTGTTGTCGTCGTGCACCAGCGTCCAGCCGTCGGCGCCGTCGTAGAACCAGATTTGACCGAAGGGGCCCGCCACCCACAGCTCGCTGGCCGAGCGGCCCCGAATGGAGGTGTAGTAGTACGGGCGTTGCCCG
>CALNBU010000608.1 GCA_937875615.1 uncultured Archangium sp. | reverse complement strand
CCGAAGGGCGCCGCGGCGCCACCGTCGCCCGCCATGACGGTGCCCAGGCCGACCGGGCCGGTGACCGCGGCGCAGGTCGACTTCGACGCGGTGTTCAAACAGGCCGGCATCGACGCCTCGGAGCTGGACCGCGTGCGCAAGGCCGAGGAGCTGCTCCGGAGCCTGCCCGAGGCCACCCCCATCGACGTGAAGCGACAGATCGTCGAGGCCTCGCTCAAGGCCTTTGGTTTCGAGGTCGCGAAGATCGTCGCCGCGGCCAACACCCAGCTCAAGGCGCTCGACACCTTCTCGCGCCTCAAGGAGCAGCAGACCGCGAAGTCCATCACCGACGCGCAGGCGAAGATTCAGCAACTCGAAGAGCAGGTCATCGGGCTGCGCGCAGACATCACCCGCCGCACCGAGGAGCTGGCCTCCGTCGGCGCGGCTGCCGAGAACCGCAAAGCACAGGTGAACCAGGTGCTCGGCTTCTTCGGCGCGTAATCACCCGTTTTCCACCGCGTAAGGACCACCATGAAACTGACCCCGTTTGGAAAGCTGTTCATCGTGCTGGTGGCGCTCGGCGTCATCGGCTTCGTCGGGTACCGGAAGTACGGTGACAACCTCAAAGTCTGGGCGGGCGCCTCCACCGGCACCGACGGGAACACCGGCACCGGCGGCGACATCAACAAGACTGACTTCACCAACATCCACTCCGGGATGACCGACGCGCCCCGTCAGGGCGGCCTCGACATCAAGGGCGGCGAGGGCGTGGGCGCAGGCAAGCTCAACCGGCCGCTCAAGGTGGGCATCAACACCTGGGCCGGTCACGCGCCGGGCATCGTGGCCAACGGCGGCATGAAGCCGGGCTCCGCGAGCAGCCTCTACAAGAAGAAATACGACCTCGACGTGGAGTTCGTGCTGCTGGAAGACCCCAGCGCCAAGCTGGCGGCCTTCATCACCGGTGACATCGACATCATGTGGGACACCGTCGACTCCTGGGCCCGCGAGGCGAGCCTGCTCAAGGAGAAGGGCGTCAAGGCGCGCGCCATCCTCCAGGAGGACTGGAGCCGGGGCGGCGACGGCATCGTCTCCCTCAAGAGCATCAAGTCGGTCGAGGACCTCAAGGGCAAGAAGGTGGCGACCACCCAGTACACGCCGTCGCACTGGCTGTTGCTGTTCCTGCTGGCGCAGTCTGGTCTGTCGCCGGACGACCGCGCGGCCGTCGAGAAGAACCTCGTCTACACCGCGGAGGCCCCGCAGGCGGCCGCGATGTTCAAGGCCGGTCGTGTCGACGCCGCGGTGACCTGGGAGCCGGACCTCTCCAGCGCCGTCGCCGCGCGCGAGAAGGACGCGCACATCCTGGTCAGCACCACCGCCGCCACCAACGTCATCGCCGACACCCTGGTGGCGCGCGAGAAGCTCCTCGATGAGGCGCCCGCCTCCGTCGCGGCCTTCGTCGCGGGGTGGTTCGACGCCATCAGCATCATGAAGGAAGACCCGCAGAGCACCAACGCGCTGGTGGCCGACGCGCTGAAGCTCACCCCCGACGACGTGTCGGGCATGCTCTCGGGTCTCAAGCTGACGGGCTACGCCGACAACGCGCTGTTCTTCGGGTTGGCCGGGCCCAAGCCCTACTTCGACTCGCTCTTCAACGGCGCCTTCGTCATCTGGCGCAAGAAGGGGGTCGCCAGCAGCGTCGTCGACGCCGCCGACCATGCCGACAAGCGCTTCGTCGCCGCGCTGGCGAAGGAGTACGGCGACCAGAAGGTCGAAGACACCTTCGCCTTCAAGGACAAGCCGCAGGTCTCGGATCGCGCCATCGTCAACAAGAGCCTGTCGATCCACTTCACCACGGGCAGCGACGAGATCATGCCGGGCAGCTACTTCACGCTCGACTCGCTCGGCGAGACGATGCTGGCCTTCGGCAACACCTACCTGCAGGTCGAGGGCAACACCGACTCGCGCGGCAGCGAGGCGCTGAACAAGAGCCTCTCGGCGAAGCGAGCAGACTCGGTGCGGAACTACCTCATCAAGAACTTCAGCCTCGACCCGCGGCGCTTCGTCACCGTCGGCCAGGGGAGCAGCAAGCCCGTCGCAGACAACACCACCGAAGATGGTCGCGCGCTCAACCGCCGCACCGACATCAAAGTGGTGCTGAATGCCGAGTGACGGCGCGGGCAAACCCAAGCCCGCGTCGCGCAAGCCCGCCCTGTGGGGGTTGAGGACCCCCATCTCCTCCGGCGCCGCCCGGCTGGCGTCGTTGCTCAGCCTCGCGCTGCTGCTCGGCGCGTGGTGTCTGATGACCTACGTCCAGGTCGACAAGGGCAACGGCGGCCTGGAGGCGCTGGTGAGCCCGGCGCTGCTGCCGCCGCCCGACGCGGTGCTCAAGAGCCTGCTCTACCTGGTCTTCGAGAAGGACCTGCTGGGCTCGGTGGCGGTGTCCGGCCTGCGCATCCTCAAGGCCTTCGCGCTGTCCATCGCGGTGGCGGTGCCGCTGGGCATCGCCATGGGGAGCTTCGAGCTCATCAACCGCATCTTCGAGCCCATCGTGGCGCCGATGCGCTACCTGCCCATCACCGCGTTCATCCCGCTGCTGATCCTCTGGTTCGGCATCGACGAGACCCAGAAGGTGGCCTTCCTCTTCCTCGGGACGGTGGTGTACCTGCTGCCGGCGGTGGTCGACGCCATCCGCCTGGTGCCCGATGACCTGGTGCAGACGGCCTTCACCCTGGGGGCGACGAAGGGGCAGGTCATCCGCACCGTGCTCATCCCCGCCGCGCTGCCTCAGATCTTCGACAATTTCCGGGTGATGAACGCCATCGCCTGGACCTACATCATCCTCGCGGAGATCGTGAACGCCACCGATGGCATCGGCGCCATCCTCCGCCTCGCCGAGCGACCGCCACTGCTACGCGCGGCCCGAGTGGAGCTTCGCCGGCATCCTGGTGGTGGGGGTCATCGGCATCCTGAGCGACCTCGCCATCCGCGGCGCGAACCGCCTGCTGTTTGCCTGGAGAGAGAGCGATGCCTGAGATCGCAGGCGACATCCCGAAGCTGGAGCTCAAGGAGCTCTACATCTCGTACACCGACCGCAAGGGCCGCACCGTGCAGGCGGTGGACGACGTCAACCTCACCATCGCCAACAAGCCGGGCATCGGCGAGCTGGCGGTGTTCCTCGGCCCCTCGGGCTGCGGGAAGAGCACCATCCTCAAGGCGGTGGCCGGGCTGCTCCCGCCCGACTCCGGCAGCGTCCGCATCGACGGCAAGCCGGTAGAGGGCACCGGCCGCGACCGCGGCATGGTGTTCCAGAGCTACACCTCCTTCGCCTGGCGCACGGTGCGGCAGAACGTGGAGTACGGCCTCGAGCTGCAGGGCGTCGGCCGCGAAGAGCGGAAGGCGAAGGCCCTGGCCATCATCGAGAAGGTGGGCCTCAAGGACTTCGCCGACTCGCTGCCCAAGCAGCTGTCGGGTGGCATGAAGCAACGCGTGGCCATCGCGCGGACGCTGGTGAATCAGCCCCGGCTCATCTTGATGGACGAGCCCTTCGGCGCGCTCGACCCGCAGACCCGCTGGGGCATGCAGACCACCATGCTCGACGTGCTGCGCACCGAGGACAACACGGTGCTCTTCGTCACCCACGACGTGGCGGAGGCGGTGTACCTGGCCGACGTCATCTTCGTGCTCTCGCACCGGCCGGCGCATGTCCTCCACCGCATCGAGGTGCCCGCCTTCGAGAGCCGCGACGCGACGGTGAAGCAGAGCGCGCAGTTCAAGCAGGTCGAGAACCACGTGCTGGAGCTGCTCCACAGCTCGAACGTGCGCGGCAACATCCGCGTGGGGCTCTAGCAACGCGATGACTCCGCCCCGTGCGCCCAACTACCTGAAGGCGGCGTTCTTCAACGTCTACAACCTCTCGTTGCTGGGCGGGGCGGCGACCGCGTCGCTGCTCTCCGGAGACTGGCTCATCGCGCTCGGCGCGCTGGGCCTCGAGGCGCTGTGGCTGGTGACGGGCCCGGACCTCAAGCCCTTTCAGCGAGCGGTGCGGGAGTCGGCGCGACAGGAGCGGGAGAAAGAGGACCGGGCGCGCGTCGAGAAGCTGATGGCCGAGCTGCCGGAGCGGGAGTGGCAGCGCGCCAAGGCCCTCGACGAGCTGCGCCGGGAGATCGAACGCGACGTGCAGCACAACCCCAGCTTCCAGGCCATCTTGATGTCGAGCGAGCTGGAGAAGCTCTCTCAGCTACACGTCAGCTTCGTGCGCCTGGCCGCGGCCTGCCAGCGCGCGGAGTCGTACCTGCACGCGGTGAACGTGTTCGAGCTCAAGCGCCAGGTCGAACAACAGAACAAGCTGCAGGAGAAGTCCGAGGACGCCTCGGTGCGCGAGCTGGCGGGGAAGAACGTCGTGGTGCTCGAGAAGCGCCTCCTCACCATCAAGGACATCGAGACCTTCCTCGCCCGCGCCCGCGGTCAGATGAACCTCATCGAGAACTCGGTCCGGTTGCTGCGCGACCAGGCGCTGACCATGACCAGCCCCGACCAGATGAACGAGCAGCTCGACGATCTGCTCACCGGCGTCGACGCCGTCCAGCAGTCGGTGAAGGACACCGAGGCCATCATGGGCAATCGCTTCGAGCCCATCGCCGACGTGGCCGCTCCGCAGCAGACGTCGCGCCCGGTGGACCTCCGCCTGCGCGAGTAGCCTCCGGCTGCGGAGGCCCGCCCCTCACCGACGGCTACTGTTCGACGATGTTGAACTCGGTGCGGCGGTTCTCCGCGCGCCCCGCGGCGGTGGAGTTGGTGGCGATGGGCTTGCTCTCACCGAAGCCCACGGCCTCCATGCGCGAAGGGCTGACCTGACGCTGGATGAGCGCCGCCATCACCGAGTCGGCCCGACGCTGCGACAACTTGAGGTTCGACGCGTCGCTGCCCTGGGCGTCGGTGTGCCCCTCGACGCGGATCTTCTTGATCTGCTGGTTGTCGTTCAGCGCCTGCGCCACCTCGTTGAGGATGAGCTCGCTCTCCTTCCCGATGATCTTGTGGCTGCCGGTGGCGAACTTGATCTGCTTCTTGATCTCGATGCGGTCCTTCGTCACCGCCACCAGCGAGTACTTGCGCGGACAGCCCTTGTTGTCGGCCGGGCCGGGGTCCATCGGGCAGTCGTCTTGATCATCCGGCACGCCGTCGCCGTCGTTGTCGAGGTCCGGGCAGCCGTCTTCGTCCTGGAAGCCGTCCTTGTCCTCAGGCTCGTTGGGGCACTGATCGACGTCGTCGTTCAACCCGTCGCCGTCCCGGTCGACGATGGGGCACCCCAGGTTCTGCAGCGGCCCCGCCTCGTTGGGGCACTTGTCGGCGGTGTCGAGGATGCCGTCGTTGTCGTTGTCGACATCCGGACAGCCGTCTTCATCCTGGAAGCCGTCGAAGTCCTCCGGCTGGTCGGGGCACTGGTCGAGGGTGTCGATGATGCCGTCGCCGTCGCGATCCTTCGGCGCCTCTCGGGGGCAGCCCTGGTTCTCGGCGGGCCCGGGGAGCGACGGGCAGCGGTCGTCCTTGTCCAGCACGCCGTCACCGTCTTTGTCGGTCTCATCGATCTTCACCACCAACTGCGGCTGCTCGCGCACCACCACCTGCTTCGGCGCGCAGTCGCGCGAGAGCGACACCGCCTTCTTGGCGTACTTCTCAGCCAGGTTCGCGTGCTCCCACGCGCGCTGGGAGTTGCCCTGATCCAGCTCGCCGAAGACGAAGTCGAGGTTCGCCTCGGCCTGCGCCAGCTCCCGCGGCGCGCACTTGAGCGCGTTGCTCCGCCGCGCCCGCTCGATGTCGGTCTGAATCACCTCGCCCGAGGCGCGAATCTGCGGGCCGCTGTGGCACGCGAAGCCCAACAAGGTCAGCCAGACGAGCCCCGCCCTCATGGCGTCAGCACCGGCGTCTCAGGCTCCTCGTCGCGGCCCTGCTTCGCGGCGCTCACCGCCACGTCGCGCGCCCGGGTGGCGAAGCCGACCGCCTTCTTCGCGTAGTCCACCGCCTGCTCGAAGTCGGAGTAGCCCACCTCTTCCTTGGCCTTCACGAGGTAGAGATTCGCCGCGGTCCACTCGTACGGGGCCAGCTTGTCGGCCTGCGCCGTGCGCGCGGCCTCCAACATGGTCTCGGTGTCGATGAGGTAGGCGGTCGACTGCACCGGCCCGCACGACAGCGCGCCGAGCGTCAGGGCCAGCCACCGGGTTCTGGAAGGTGCCGACATCACGGCGAAAGCTCCCATGCGAGGTGTGGCCGGTCAATCTTTTGGGGAACTTGCGCTATGGTGAGAATTCCTATGGCTGCCAGCAAACTCCCCAATGGCTCCGCGCCCTCCACCCCCGGCGGGCGCCCGCGCGCGCAGGTGTCGTACGAAGGCGAAGATGAGTTCAGCACCATGTCGCTCGACCCCAGCCGGTCGAAGCTCAAGAAGAAGTCCGCCATGGTGCTGCCCGACAACAAGGAGCGCCCGTCGGTGAACGAGCTCAAGCCTGTCAATGACCTGGGCCTGGTCGGCCTCTTCCGGAAGATCTTCCCCAAATGAGCGACAAGACCATCACCACCTACGAAGCCTTCTGGCCCTTCTACCTCGGCGAGCACTCGCTGCCGGCCACCCGCTGGTGGCACTTCGTGGGCACCAGCCTCGCGGTGCTCAACCTGGTGATGGCGGTGGTGTACCTGGCGCCGTCGTACGTGCTGGGCGCGCTGCTCTCGGGCTACGCCTTCGCCTGGGTGAGCCACTTCTTCATCGAGAAGAACCGGCCCGCGACCTTCACCTACCCGCTGTGGAGCTTCATCTCCGACTGGCGCATGTGGGCGTTGATGCTCACCGGGCGGCTGAATGGCGAACTGGAGCGCCTCGGCATCAAGGCGCGGCTGACCAGCCCCACCAGCGCCTGAGTCAGAACCGACCGCTCAGGCTGAGCTGCGCGCCCCCCGCGGTCGGCGCCACCGACACCTGCGGCGCCTCCGGCGGGAAGAAGAGGAGGCAGAGCACGCCGCCCAGCAGCGCACCCACGCCGCCCGCCAACAGCGCGCTGCCGCTGGTGGTCGCGACCTCGGTGAGCGACAGCAGACGCGCCGCCTCGTTGCGGGTCCGGGTGCTGGTGCCGAAGCGGCCGTCGGGCTGACGCAGGTTCTCGAGCCGCTGGCGGTCGGAGATGCCGTCGCGATCTTCGTCGCCCCCCGGCAGCACCACGATGCCGGCGGTGGCGAGCCCGGCGCCCACCCCCAACAACACCAACCCCACCACCCGCCCCGGCGTGAAGAAGCCCCGCGAGGGCTCCTCGGGGGGC
>CALNBU010000607.1 GCA_937875615.1 uncultured Archangium sp. | reverse complement strand
ACCTGCTCCACGGACCGCTCGGGTTCCAACACCGCTGAAGCGTCGGGCCCGGAGCCGTGGCGCTTCTGCACCCGTTGAGGCGGCCCGGCACACGTGCTTCCACGGAGTTCGAGGGGAAGCGACGGCACGTCTGCTGCACTGCCGGTCCTCGAACCCCAACCACGAAGGAGTGACTCATGGCGACGACGAATGGAGTGCAGACCTCGGTCAAGCGCGCCGCGGACGCGATGCTCGACGGGAACCTCCCGGAGGCGACGAAGGAGGTGCAGGTGGCCGCGCGTCAGTTGAGTGAAGCGGCGAGCCGGGCGGCCAGCGGGCTGGGCACGACGGCGCGGCAGCACCCGGTGGTGACGGGCGCGATGCTGGTGGGCCTCGGCGCGGTGGCCGGTGCGCTCCTGCACAGCGCGCTGCGCCCGCGCCCGACCGCGAGTCAGGTCCTGCTGCGCGCGCTGCGGGACGGCGCCGACGCCACCACCCACACCCTGTCCTCGGGCCTGCTGCTGGCCCGCCGCGCGCTTCGCTGACCTTCAACGAAAGGACCACCCCATGCTCTCCTGGGCCGCAGTCTTCTTCCTCATCGCCCTGGTCGCCGGAGTCTTCGGCTTCGGTGGCATCGCCGCCAGCGCCGCGGGCGTCGCCAAGGTGCTGTTCGTCGTCTTCCTGGTGCTGGCGGTGGTGTCGGTCATCACCGGCCGGCGGCGCCCCTCGTGACGGTCAGGCCGCCCGGAGCCAGGGGAGATCATCGCCGCAGCGATCCCACAGCGAGTCGGGGTAGCCCTGCGCGGTCGTGAAGTTCGCCCAGTTCACCCGGGCGAAGCGGTAGCCGTAGCCGCCGTGGTCCGGCTCCGCCCACTGCGAGGCCGGCACGCCCATCGAGCGCAGGGTCATCCCCAGCCATTGCTGCATCAGCAGACCCGGGTGGCACTTCTCGGCCCCGCCCGTCGCCAGCGCGAGGTTGCGGTAGTCGACGTAGTGACCGGTCGAGAGGTAGCCGCCCGCCGAGCCGAAGGTGATGACCGGAGTGGAGTAGCTGTTGTGGGTGATGTTGCCGCTCTCGTGACTCCACACCACCAGCGAGTGGTCGAGCAGCGTGCCGCCCTGCCCGTCGGGCGTGGCGTCGAGCTTGCTGACGAGGTCGAGCAGCACGCCCTCGAAGAAGCGCTGGTTCCCGGTGCACAGCACGTTCTGTGGGTCGGTGGGGTTGGCGCCGTCGGCGGCCGGCGCCGCCTGGTCCGCCCGGTGCGCCACCTCCTGGTGGTAGTCGCCGGCGTAGTCCACGAAGTCGGAGTCCTGGTGGAGCACCGCGATGCGCGACAGCCCGCACGAGAAGCCCGCCACGATGAGATCATTGAGCATCTGCGACGAGGCGATCTGCTTGCCGGGGTTGACCGAGTAGTCACCCACGTACGGCTGGCCATGGCGCTGCTGGTTGCTCTGCGCGGTCTTCTCGGGCTGCACGCACTGCGCGGTGGTGGTGACGCCCAACTTCCGCTTCAGCTCGTCGAGGCGCTGGAGGTGCTGCTCGAGGCGCGCGGTGTCGGCCGCCGAGCGACGCCGGGGTGAGGCCAGGAGCGCCGCGTACTGCTCGCGGATGCGGTCGACGGGCGGCGGACGGGGCGCCGGCCCTCCGGTGGTGGTGCCCGGCGGGAAGAGCCGGTCGTACCAGGTGTGGCTGTTGCGGGTGCTGGCCTGGGCCTGAATCGCGCCGGAGCGCGCCTCGGGGTTCTCCCACGCGTAGCTGATGTTGTTCCCCATGGTCAGCACGCGCTGGCGCACGGGCGCACCGTAGAACTCGGGGCTCCACGCCATGAGCTGGTCGATGGTGACGCGCGGGTGGGCCTGCACCAGCACGCCGTCTTCTCCGTTGCCGTCGTTGCGCGCGGTGTTGCCCAGGTGCCCGCCGGTGTGGTGTGCGAGGTAGAAGGGCCAGTCGAGGCCCTGCATCACGTTCATCTTCGCGGCCAGCTGCGGCGTCAGCAGCCCGGAAGAGGCCGACAGCACCGGCGAGAGCGACGCGCGACCTCCCGACACCTCCACCGACAGCGGCTGCCGGCGGACGGGCCGCCCCGCGTAGGTCTGGGTGCTGGGGTTGTCCACGGCGGGGAACATGTGGTTGCGCCACACCGCCCCGTGGGTGGTGCAGAAGTGCACGTAGAACTTCGGCAGGGCCGCCTGCGCGCGCGCCGGGCGGCTCCAGAATAGCGGGAGCGCCGGCAAGCCGGACAGGCCAGCGAGAATCTGTCGTCGGGAGAGTGCCATGGGGTGCTCTAGTCGTTGAGGCGGCGGGTCTTGAAGGACGGGAGGAACGCGGGGGCGGCCAGCGCGTCGAAGAGGCTGCCGGCGCGCGCGGCGTCGTCGAGGGCGCGCAGCGAACAGCCGTCTCCGGTCAGCACCTCCGGGCGGCGGAAGGTGTAGCGGAAGTACTGCCTGGCGAAGCAGGAGTCGAAGCGCCGGCTCTCCGCGATGCGGCTCGAGACCTCGCGCAGGTCGGCGAACATCCGGTCGTCGTCGGAGTTGATGCGGGCGACGGCGCTGGTGTCGACGGGCAGCGCCACCGTCGGCGCGCCGGTGAGGTCGAAGAGCTGTTGGTGCGTGCGGGCCCGGCCGAGGGCGTCGAAGTTCTCCGAAGAGAAGCCCATGGGGTTGAGCCACAGCGAGTGACAGCCGGCGCAGGAGGTGCCGCGCTGCTCGGTCAGGTTGGCCACCACCTGCCGGGTGGTGGACTCCGAGGAGAGCTCCGGGGTGGTGACCATCACGCTGGGCGGCGGCGGCGGGATCTCGTCACACAGCACCGCGTTGCGGATGCGCAGGCCCTTCATGATGGGCCGGGTGTTGGCGCTGTCGTTGGCCAGCAGCGCGGCGCGGGTCAGCAGGCCGGCGCGCACCGGCGGCAGCGCCTGCGGCGCCGAGACGCCGTCCCACGCCGGCGCCTCATAGATGGCCGCCAGCTCGGCGCTGGTGGTGAACTGCCGGCTGTCGAGCAGGAAGTCATCGAGCGACGCGCCCTCGCGCAGGTTCCAGCGCGCGGCGCGGAGCACGTCGTCGAACATCGCCTCGCGCAGGCCATCGGTGGGGCGGTTGGCGCCCGCGAAGGCGTCGTACAGCGGCGTGCCCACGCGCGAGGTGAGCGAGCCCAGCGAGTCGAGGCGGAGCCACTGACGGACGAACTCGTCGAGGCCCGGCTCCGCGCGGGGGTCCTCCAGCAGGCGCTGCACCTGCGCGCGGTAGGCCTCCTCTTCGAGCAGCGCCCCGGAGGCCGCGCTCGCCAGCAGCTCCGCGTCGGGGGGCCCCTGCCAGAAGTGGTACGCGAGGCGCGCCGCGAGCTCGTAGGCGTCGAGGGCCCAGACGCCCGGCGAGACCTCCTGCGCGCCCGACTCCAGCTGGTAGAGGAAGCCCGGCGAAGCGGTCATCACCGCCAGCACGTCGGCCACCGCCGCCGGGTCCACCGGCGTCGCTCCGGCGGTGGCGACGAAGAAGGCCCGGTCCTCGGCCGAGAGCGCGTGCCGCAGCGCCAGCGGGCCGAGGCGATCCACCAGCGCGTCCAGACAGGCCGCGTCGTTGGCGCTGGTGCCGTCGGTGGCGCAGGTGCCCATCAGCTCCCCCAGGTGCCCGGTGAGCTGCTCGCCCAGCGCCACCGAGATGGCGTAGGTGCTCTCCACCGTCGCCTGCTGGGTCGACTGGTCGAGGCGCGAGAAGCCGCCGTGCGATTCAGAGCCCGGCCGCGTCACCGCGTCGGCCGGGAGTTGGGCCAGCGCCGGCGCCAACGCCAGCATCACCGCCTTCGTCCGCGCCGCGGCGCCCACGTCCGCATCACCGCCTCGGCGGACGTGGGCACCGCGGCGCGGACGAAGGCGCCGACGGTGTTGAGGTACTCGGTGCGCGCCAGCCGCCGCAGCGGCAGCTCCTGGTGGGCTGCCTCCGGCGCACAGGTGTAGGGGCTGGGCGTCACGCCGGGGAGCTCTGGCTCCACTGGCTCTGGCTCAGGGTCGGGCGTCACCGACACCGGCGGTTGCATCACCGGGCCGACCAACCGCCCTTCACACGCCGTGACGACGAGCGCCAACACCGCGATGTACGCTCTCATGCGACCTCCTCACCTTCGCGAACGGACCTGAGGGGTTCTAGCACGCGAGGCCGCGGTGAATACCGCGAGGGCCTACGGACCGCGCTCCACGGTGAAGCCCATGCCGGAGGCGACCAGCCGCGCCCGCAACACCGCGCCCATGGCGGTGGCCGGCGTCAGCACCCCGGCCACGCGCGGCAGCTGCGGCTCGTCGTGCGCCAGACACAGCGCCGACTGGCCCAGCATCACCGCGGTCAACTTGTAACCGGGGTCGCCTTCACCGGTGACGAGCACCGCGGCCCGCGCGCCGGTCTCGCTCTCTCCATACACCCGCACCCGCATCCGCCCGCTGTCGCGCGCGGCCTCATCGGGCCCCTCGCCCGGCTTCGGCAGCAACGGCGTGAGCAGCGCGCGGGTGGGCGAGAAGGCCAGCGCGCCGAAGAACGCCCCCAGGCCCGAGGCCACCGCCCCCGCGCGGAGGAAGCCGGCCGCGCCGGTCTTCATGCCCCACACCTCCTCGTAGCGCAGCGCGCGGCCCCAGGCGTGGCCCAGCAGCGCGTTCGAGCGGCGCACCACCCGGGTGTTCACCGAGGCCATGAAGAAGGGCGTCACCCACTGCCCCACGAAGTCGTCGTAGCGCGGCCCGAAGAAGTCGGGCTGCGGACCCAGGTCGGGCTCCGCCTCGCGCCGGGGCGAGAGCGAATAGGGGTCGGCCAGCAGGCGCCGCAGCGCGGGGTCCTTCCCGGCGGCCTCCATCATGGTGAGCGCCGAGGCGATGGTGCCGCCGCTGGTGCCGCCGCGCAGCGACACCACGGTGTAGGTCGCGCGCTTCAGCGGCCCCAGCGCCTCGGCCAGGTGCTGCACCCCGAGGTCCGAAGGAATCGAGTCGAAGCCGCAGGTGTGCACGATGCGCGCGCCGCTGGCCTCCGCCAGCTGGTGGGCGAGGTCGATGGAGGCGCGCATGAACTGCGGCTCCCCGGTGAGGTCGCAGTAGTGCGTGCCCGCCCGCGCGCAGGCCTCGACGAGCGGCAGCCCGTACTTCGCGTACGGGCCCACGGTGGTGCACACCACCCGGGTCTGCGCCGCCAGCGCGGCCAGCGAGCCCGGGTCTCCTGCGTCGGCCAGCACCACCGGCCAGTCGAAGCCCAGCGCCTTCAGCCTGGCCTCGTTGCGCCCGGCGAGCGCGAGGCGCGTGCCCGCCGGCGCGTGTCGCCGCAGGTACTCGGCGACCAGCCGACCGGTGAAGCCGGTGGCACCGAAGAGGACGACGTCGAAGGAGCGGGCCATGCGACCTCTTTACATGCAATCAGCGCCGGTTCCCTCTGCTACACACGCGCGCCCATGGCCCGCCTGAAGAAAGTACTGGTCGCCAACCGCGGTGAGATCGCGCTGCGAGTGATGCGCACCTGCCGAGAGCTGGGGCTCTCCACCGTGGCTGTCTTCTCTGAAGCCGACCGCAGCGCTCCGCACGTGCGCTACGCCGATGAGGCGTACTGCGTGGGCGCGCCGCCCAGCCGCGAGAGCTACCTGCTCATCGACAACATCCTGGCCGCGGCCAGGCAGTCCGGCGCCGACGCCATTCACCCCGGCTACGGCTTCCTCTCGGAGAACGCGGCCTTCGTGCGCGCCTGCGACCAGGCCGGGCTGACCTTCATCGGCCCGCCGGCCAGCGCCATGGACGCCATGGGCGAGAAGACGCAGGCCCGGCGGAACATGATCGCCGCCGGCGTCCCGGTGGTGCCCGGCACCGACAAGCCCTTCGCCAGCTTCGAGGAGGCGCGCAGCTTCGCCGCAGACATCGGCTTCCCGGTGATGCTCAAGGCGGCCGGCGGCGGCGGCGGCAAGGGCATGCGCCGCGTGGACCGCGCCGAAGATCTCGAGAGCGCCTGGCGCGCCGCCAAGAGCGAGGCCGCCAGCGCCTTCGGCAACGACGCGGTCTACATGGAGAAGTTCCTGGATCAACCGCACCACGTGGAGATCCAGGTCTTCGGCGACCAGCACGGGAACGTCATCCACCTCAACGCAGCGCCGCAACCAGAAGGTGGTGGAAGAAGCGCCCTCGCCCATCCTCACGCCCGAGCTGCGCGCGGCCATGGGCGAGGTGGCGGTGAAGGCCGCCCGCGCCGTCAACTACGTGGGCGCGGGCACCATCGAGTTCCTCGTCGACGGTCAGCGCAACTTCTACTTCCTCGAGATGAACACCCGCCTGCAGGTCGAGCACCCGGTGACGGAGTGGACGCACGGCGTCGACCTCGTGGCCTGGCAGCTCCACGTCGCCCAGGGCGGCGTGCTGCCGATGCTCGAGACGCCGCCGCCCCGGGGCCACAGCATCGAGGTGCGCGTGTACGCGGAGGACCCGGCGACCAACTTCATGCCCTCGCCGGGCGACATCGCCCGGCTGCGCGTACCCGCCGGCCCCTACGTGCGCGACGACTCCGGCGTCTTCGAAGGGTACCGGGTCCCCAACTTCTATGATCCGATGATCTCCAAGCTCTCGGTGTGGGCCCCCACCCGGCCCGAGGCCATCGCCCGGCTCCGCCGCGCGCTCGACGAGTACGTGCTCACCGGCATCACCACCAACATCGACTACCTCAAGCGGCTGGTGCGCCACGAAGACTTCATGCGCGGCGACTACGACACCGGCTTCCTGCCGCGCGCGCACCAGCAGCTCCTGGCGGCCCCCGACGAAGTGCAGACCCGCGCCGCGGCCATCGCCGCCGTCATCCGCGCGCACCAGCGCAACACGAAGGCCCAGCTGCCGACCGCCGCCGCGCAGACCGCCGGCCCCTCACCCTGGCGCACCTCCGGGCGCCGTCACGCGTGGAAGCGGAGCTGAACCTCATGGCGCGCACGACCCGATACTTCGTCCGAGACCTCAACCAGAAGACCAGCGAGCCGATGGAGCTCTCGCTGACGCCGCTCGACGACGGGCGCTACGCGGTGACCTTCGGCGACCAACGCGTCGAGGTCGACGCGCTCCAGCTCCCGGGCGGGGGCCTGTCGTTGCTGGCCGACGGCGTGAGCTGGTCCGCCGACTTCGACGAGCGGGACGAGGCGCTGACGGTGCTCAGCCGCGGCGTCGCCAGCCGCTTCGACGTGGCCGATGAGCGCAAGCTGAAGCTGCGCGCCGCCAACGCCGCCTTCACCCTCGAGGGCAAGCAGGTGGTGAAGGCGCCCATGCCCGGCAAGGTGGTGAAGATCCTCGTCAAGGCAGGCGACGAGGTCGCCGAGGGCCAGGGGCTGGTGGTGGTGGAGGCGATGAAGATGGAGAACGAGCTCAAGAGCCCCAAGGCCGGCAAGGTCGTCCAGGTGCTGACGAAGGAGGGCACCGCGGTCGAGAACGGCGCGCCGCTGCTCGAGGTGGAGTGACGGCCGCGCTGTTGCTGGCGACGCTGCTGGCCCAGGCCGGTGCCGGCGCGCCGCCGCGCGGGTTGACCTGCCTCACCCGCTGGTACGACGGCGAGGTGCAGCACCAACCAGACGCCGGTTGGGGCCTGACGCTGAGCAACGGCGTCTTCGTACCCTGGACCTCCCGCACCGACGGCGTGGGCGTAGACCCCGAAGGCGAGGCGATTCCTTCGCTGGCCGACATCTACGAGCCACCCTACGCCGCCGGCCCCATCGTGCCCGTCGACACCAGCGACGCCGGGAGCCCGGTGGACCCGGGCCGCGCCCGCGTCGAAGAGCTGTTCCGCGCCACCTACGGCGCCAGCCGCGACGCGGTGCAGGCCCGGCTGACGAAGGTGCGCTTCTTCGGCCTGCGCTACCCCTTTCACGAGCGCGCGGCGCCGGCCCTCGAGCGGGTGGTGGCCCGGCTGCAAGAGGCGTTGAAGCACGAGCCGAAGCTGCTCCCCTTCCTCAGGGAGATTGGTGGCACCTGGCACTGGCGCACCATCAAGCGCAGCCGCGCGCTCTCCAGCCACGCCTTCGGCATCGCCATCGACATCAACGTCGAGCGCAGCAACTACTGGCGCTGGACCTACCGTGGCCAACCCATGGTGTGGAAGAACCGGGTGCCGCAGGCGGTGGTCGACGCCTTCGAGGCCGAGGGCTTCATCTGGGGCGGCCGCTGGAAGCACTACGACACCATGCACTTCGAGTACCGCCCGGAGCTGCTGAGCCCCGACTGCCGCTGAGGCTACAGCGCCAGCCCGAGGCCGAGGTACGGCCCGAAGAAGAGGTCTCGGTGAATCTGCCCGTCGACCAGGCCACGGTCGTCGAGCATCTGGGCTCGCAGCCCCGCCCGCAGCCCCAGCGGCCCC
>CALNBU010000606.1 GCA_937875615.1 uncultured Archangium sp. | reverse complement strand
GTGGCGGTGGCGCGGCTCGCGGAGTTGACCGTGGACCGTGTCCCCGACGATGGCCAGCGCACGGTGGTCCCGGAGGGGCCGTTGACCTGTCGGTACTGTCGTCATGTGCAGACGGTGGGCGCGCTGTGTGAGCGCTGCGGAATGCGGCTCCCGCAGGTGGCGGCGCCGGCGCAGATCATCGGCGGCCAGCTGCTCGACGCCGAGTCCGTGCGGGTGAGGTGTCGCGCGTGTGGCGCCAAGGTGGTGGCGGGCGCGAAGTGTTCCGACTGCGGTCACGACGTGCCCTTCCCTGAGTAGCGAGAGGTGCGCTATGCGCATCTGCCATGTCGAATCAGGTTCTGCGTGCCGAGCACGACGAGGTGTTGAGCAGTCTGTCGGCCCGCGAGAGCACCCGGCACTTCGCGCACGCGGCGATCGGCTTCTTCGTCACGCTGTTGTTCGCGGGCACCGCCGGCAAGCTGTGGTGGGACTTCCACGATCGCATCCCGCTGGTGTGGCAGGTGGCCGCGGGCGCTGCGTGCCTGGGGTTGCTCTACGCGTTGATCCGGGTGGCGGTGGGCGCGCGGCTGCACCGAAGAGAGCGCGCGCTGCTGGCCCGGCTCCGAGAGCTCCGCAACCGGCTCGGATTCGACGGCCCATGAGCGCCCCCGCCGTCTCCGCGCTGATCATCGGCAACGAGGTGCTGACGGCGAAGGTGACGGAGGCGAACGGCGCGCATCTCATCCGGCGGCTGCGTGAGCGCGGCGTGCCGTTGCAGTCGGTGCACTTCGTTCGCGACGAGGTCGATGAGATCATCGAGCAGCTCGTGCTCTGCCGTCGGCGCGCGCGCTACGTCATCACCAGCGGCGGCGTCGGCCCCACCCACGACGACGTCACGGTGCGGGCGGTGGCGCGAGCGCTGCGCCGCGAGGTGGTGCGTCTCCCCGAGATGGAGGCGCGCCTGCGGTCCTTCTACGGAGCTCGGGCCATGCCGCCAGAGGCGCTGCGCATGGCCGAGGCGCCCGCCGGGAGTCGGCTCATCGCGTGCGACGACACGCGCTTCCCGGTGCTGGCCTGCGACGACACCTATTTGTTGCCCGGCGTGCCGGCCTTGTTCCGCGTGCAGCTCGAGGCGGTGTTGCCGACGTTGCCCGGCGTGCCGCAGGTGTTGCGGCAGCTCTTCCTCGACGCACGGGAGAGCGAGATCGCCGCCGCGCTCGACGCGGTGGCCCTGGGCAGGCCGCAGGTGGCCATCGGCTCGTACCCGACCTGGGGAGATCAGGCCGACCACCTGGTGAAGCTCACCGTCGAGCACCCAGACGCCCGCGAGGTGGAGGCCGCGGTGGCGGAGCTCCGCGCCGCGCTGGGGCGCTTCATTATCCGGGAGTCGTGACCCGCCTCAGAGCGACACGCCGATGCGCTGTCGCAGGCGGAAGAAGTCGTCGGTGACGGCGAAGCTCATCAGCTCCGAGAGATCTCCGCGGGTCCTCACCGACTCGGCGATGGCCTCGGTCGTCTCCGGCTTCGGCGCGGTGGGCGGCAGCTCCTCGCGCAGCATCAGGTTCAGGCCCGCCAGCGGATCTCCGCTCACCACCAGCCCGGCGCGGTCGGCGGCGAACATCAGCGCCTGCACCATGGGCTCCAGCTGCACCCGCTGGAGCTGCGCGGCCGCGGCGGCGGGCTCCTCGAGCGCCTTGATGGCCTTGCGCGAGTAGGCCCGGCGCAGCTGCTTGGAGTGCTCCTCGCTCTTCCGGCCGAGGCCCTCCCAGGTGGGGTGGTGGATGCGCACGGAGTTGCCCAGGGTGTCGGCGAGCTCACCGGGAGAGAGCCGGCGCACGATGGCGGTCTTGTCGAAGAGCCCCATCGCGGCGCGGCCGTAGAGGAAGCGCTGTTCGCGGAGGTTGAGCCGGCGGATCACGTCGGGGCCCAGACACACCCCGAGTGGATCGGTGGTCTCGAGGAAGATGAGCCCGCGCTTCGCCTGGTACAGCTCGAAGGTGTCGATGGCGAAGAGCGCGGTGACGGTCTGCAGCGCCTTGTAGGCCGCGTGGTCGCTCTTGAAGCGATCCGCGCGCCGGTCGATGCCCATCAGCTCGAACTGTGGCGGGAGCAGCTTGACGAACTGGTCGCCCACCACCCGGAGCACCTCGACGAGCGGGCTGCGCGCCGCGGCGGGCTTGAGGGTCGCCACGTCGGCCTGCGTCAGCGTGCCCTTCACCTCGTTGCTCAGGCGATTGCGGCCCTCCTGGTAGTACGCGGTCTCGGCGTCGTTGGCCTCGCGGAGGAAGACCAGCAACGCCGCCGCGCAGAAGGCCTTGTCGACCTGCCGGAGCGACTCCCACATGCGGAAGAGCGCGTGGAGGCTGTCGGCGCGGGTGGGGTCGATTCTCACGATGTGCCGATGCGCGTCGATGGCCAGCGCGGTCTGGGCGGTGTCGCGGCCGTAGAGCTCGGCCAGCTGCACCCAGGCCTGGAGCTGCGCGCCGTCGAGCTCGAGCACCTGGCGCAGCGCCGCCACGGCGCGGGGTGGATCGTTGAGCGAGCGGGCGTACAGCGAGGCGATGCGCAGCTTGAGCGCCACCGCCCGCTTCACGTCGGAGGCCTGCTGGTCCTGCTGTTTGAGCATCACCGCCAGCTCGGGGAGCGCGCCGGTGCGCTCGTAGAGCGTGGCGAGGCGGTCGAGGGTGGCGGCGTCGCCGGGGAGCAGCTCGAGCGCCTTGCGGTAGTGGGCGATGGCCTGGGCGATGTCGCCGAGGCCCTCGTCGCTGATCCGCGCGAGCTGCAGGGTGTGCCGCGCGCGCTCCTCGCGGCCGGTGTCCAGCTCCAGCAGCCGACGCACACAGTCGGAGGCGCCGGTCCAGTTGCGGGAGTGGGTGTGGATGCTGGCGAGGCGCTCCAGCGCCTCCAGAGAGGTCGGCTCCACCGAGAGCGCGGTCTGCAGGTGGGCGGTGGCGCGGGTCATGTCGCTGAGGTGGTCGTGGTAGAGGCCGCCCAGCTTCAGGTTCAGCCGCGCGAGCGACTTCGGATCTCCGCCCTGCTGCACCCGGACGGCCAGCGCCGCCGCGGCGTCGGCGTAGTGCTGATCTTCCAGCGCCAGCGTGGCGCGGAACTCCAGCGCGTCGGTGTGGGAGGGCGCCGAGAGCAGCGCCACCAGCTCCCGGGATTGATCCCGCTGCCCCAGCTCGAGGCGGATCTTCGCGGCAGCGAACAGCTCCCGCGCCGCCGCCGACGTGTCCCGCTGGGTGAGCTTGACCTCGCCGCGCCGCTCGTGGAGCGCCGCGAGATCCTCCGAGCCGCCCTCGCTGGCGAGCAGATCTTCCAGCGCCGCGCCGGCCTCGGGGTTGAGCGGGTCGCGCTCCAGCACCGACTGGTAGAGCGCCCTGACGCCGTCGCCGTTGCCCTCGTGCTGGCGGGCCTCGCGCGCGCCGTCGAGGAGCGCCTGCACCGAGGTGGCGCTGTCCCGGGCGGAGCCGGCGAGGCGCAGCGTGGTCTCGCGGGCGCGCGTCCACTCACCGAGGCGCTGGTGCGCGCGCTGCTTGCCCAGCAGGGCGGGGTACAGCTCCGGCGCCGACTGGAGGGCGCGCTCGTAGGCGTCGAGCGCGGCCCGGGGATCGTCCAGCCTGGTGAGGTGCAGCTCGCCGATGCGCAGCAGCAGCTGCAGGAGATCCGCGGCCTCGGTGGCCGTGGTGCGGCGCTGCTCGAAGAGCTCCACCAGGCCGACCGCGTCACCGGCCCACTGCAGCGCGCGCTCCAGCACCAGGCTCAGCGCCTCGTCGGTGGGGTCGGCGCGGTAGGCCTCCTTCAGCTGCGCGACGATGGCGGCCGTGGGGGCCCCGGAGTCGACGTTGGAGAGCGAGATGGCGGCGGACAGCTTCTGGTCGCCGATGACGCGGGCGATGCGCTCGCGGAGCTCGGCGCGCCGGGGGCGGTCACCGGCGCGGATCCGCTCCAACAACCGGAGCGCGGCGAGGCTCTCGGGCTCGAGCTGCAGCGCGCTCTCGCAGGCGCTGGCGGCGCGCGCGGGCTCGTTGAGCCGATCGAGGTAGAGGCGCGCCAGCTTGAGGTGCGCCGCCACCCGGGAGGCGTCGGTGCCGACCTGCGTCTGCCGGTCGAGGAGCACGATCAGCTCCTTCACGTCGTCGCGCGTGGTCAGCATGCGCTCGAGCTGCTGCAGCGCGGTGCTGTGATTGGGCGCGAGGCGCAGCACCTCCTGGTAGGCCTCGATGGCCGCGTCGGGGCGCCCCAGCTGGTCTTCCCAGATGGAGGCCGACTGGAAGATGGCGTTGGCGCGCTCCGTGGGGTCCGAGCGGTTGGCGGCCTCCGCGCGCAAAATCTCGATGAGCGACTCCCAGTCGCCGCGGGAGCGGTAGATGCGGCCCAGCGAGCGGAGCGCGGGCACGTGGTTGGGCGAGAGCGTCAGCACCTCGCGGTAGGCGCTGATGGCCTCGTCGACGTTCTTGAGGCGCTGCTCGAAGAGCTCGCCGACCTTCTGGGTGAGCGCGGCGGCCTGCTCCACCGAGGGCGCGATCTCCGCCTCGGTGCGGTACATACGGATCAACGCCTCCCAGCGACCGTCCTGGCCGTAGAGGCGCCCCAGCGCGCGCAGCGCCGGCAGGTAGGCCGGCGAGAGCTGAAGCACCCGCTCCCACGCGGCGATGGCGCCGGGGCGGTCCTTGAGCTCGTCCTCGATGATCTCCGCGCTCTTGTGGGCCAGCGAGATGATCTGCTTGGTGTCGGCGGCGAGGCGCGACTCGTGCTCGTGGAGCTCCAGCAGCTCGTTCCAGCGGCCGGCCTTCTCGTAGAGGCGCTCCAGGCCGCGCAGGGTGGGGAGGTGCTCGGGGGAGAGCTCCTGCACGCGCTTGAGGCTGTCGATGGCGCGCTCGGCGTCGCCCAGTCGCTCCTCGTAGATGGCGGCGATCTTGTTGAGGGTCGAGATCTGCTCTTCGCGGTCGCTGACCTGGAGCAGATCGTTCTCGTACATGGTGACGAGCTCCTGCCAGCGCCCGAGCTTCTCGTAGAGCCGGGTGAGCGCCTTCTGCGCGGCGAGGAAGCCGGGCGAGAGCTGGAGGCAGGCGTTGTAGCGGGCGATGGCGTCGTCCACGCGGTCCAGGCGCTCTTCGAGCGTCTCGGCGGCCTTGTAGAGGCGCGCCGCCTTGTGCCGCGGATCATCGGCGGCCGCGGCCTCGGCCGCCGCAACCGCGCCGCCGCGCCCGTGGTCCGCGGCCGGCCTCGTAGGTGTCGAGCAGCCCCTGCCAGTTCTGCGCGCGGTGGTGCAGCTTGCCCAGCGCGGCGAGCGCGCCGCCGTGGCCGGTCACCCGCGCGAGGATGGCGTGGTAGCGGCCGACGGCGTCGACGTCGCGCTGCTGCTGCTCGTACAGCGCGGCGAGGCGCAGGTTCAGGCTGACGAACTCGGTCTCGTCGACGTTGCCCTGCACCCAGGCGAGCAGCACGTCGGCCAGCTCGTCGAAGCGGCCCTCGGCCTCGTAGATGCGGGCCAGCTCCGAGAGGATGAGCGGATCGTTCGGGCGCACCCGCCGCGCGGCGAGCAAAGCGGCCAGCGCGTCCTCGGGTCGGCCCAGGCGCTCGTAGGTGCGGCTGATCTGCAGGAAGGTGGGGGCCGCCGCGGAGCCCTGCAGCTCCGCCTCGGCGGCGAGGGCCGACAGCTCCTCGTCGACGGTCTCTTCGCGGTGCGCCACGCGCTTGATGGCCGAGAGCAGCTGGGGATCCCGCCGGTCGAGCGTGAAGGCCTCGCGGAACAGCTCCGCGGCGCCCTTGGGGTTGCGCAGGCGATCCTCCAGCAACAGCCCGGCGGAGGTGAGGTACCCGGCGCGCGCCGCCGGCTCCTGCACGTTGGCCGCGAGCTGCCGGTACACCGACACCAGCGCCTCGAAGTTTCCGCACTCGCCGTAGTGCTGCTCGAGCTGCACCAGCAGGGTCACGTCCTCCGGTTGCAGCTCGAGGCACGCGGCGATGGCCGCCTGGGCCTCGGCCTCCCGGGAGAGCCGCTGCTCGAGGATCTGCCCCTTCTCGAAGAGCAGCGCCGCGCGGGCCCGCTGCGCCTCCGTGGCGGACAGCTCTGCGTCGAGCAATGTCACCACCATCTGCCAGTTGCCGACCTCCGCGAAGAGGCGGCGGGCGGCGCGGATGTTGGCGAGGAAGCGGGGCGCGAGCTTGAAGGCCTGTTGGTAGGCGACCGCGGCGTTGCGCGGGTGGCGCAGCGGCGACTCCCACAGCAATCCGATCTCATGGAAGAGCAGGGCGGCCGCGGCCTCGTTGCCCAGGGCGCGCGCCTCGCGCTCCAACGTGGAGACCCGCGCGCGCGCCTCGTCCTCGGTGGTGCCGGCCGGACTCGTCTCGGGAACGGGAATGGCGGGGATGGCGGTGGACAGGGTCCGGGGGAACGCTCCGCGCTCGTCACTCATGCGCGGTTTCGTAGCACGCGGCCCGGGTAGCTCGAAGACGAAGTCGGCACTGGGCGGCCGCGCACCCGGCCAGCACCGCGCAGCGGCTCACTGACGGACCTGGGCGCTCAGCTGCAGCGGCGCGCCGCGATCTTCCAGCCGCGCGGACGCCTCCTTCATCGTCAGCACCACCGCGCGGAACACATCGGGCTCCATGCAGATGGTCACCGGCCCCACGGTCAGGTGGAGATGGCCGCCCGCACAGCGGGTCACCTTCGCGCAGGGACTCTGGGCCAGCAGCTCATTCATGGTGTGAGACGGTCTATGAGATTTTGAGAATCATTGTCAATATCCATGGGCCGCCCGAGCTGTTTGCCAGGTGCGTTCAGAACACCGCGAGCGTCAGCCCAGACGATGCCGGTGCGGCCAGGTGCCTCTGCCGAGCGTCCACGCGTGCGTTGTGAGCGAGTCTGTTGCTGAGCTCTCCGACGCCCGCGATGAAATGCGCGAGATTCCAGGCGCCGAGGATGACGATCAGTGGGGCGAGCGCCGGGGCGAAGGTGACGATCCCCACCACATGCAAGACGATCAGCCCCACCGACGCCACCGTTCCCACGCCGCCGGCGACGGTCAGCAGGACGGCGGGCCAGACGATCTTGTGACGCAGGGTCACTCCGGTGGCCCACTGATCCACCGTGGAGTCGAGGCGCGGCTCCTTCGCCGACCCGCCAGCGATTCCTTCCATCGATTCGATGAGTCGCGCGTGGCGCGTCGCTGGTGGTGTGTCGATGAGCAGACCGCCACTGGAGAGCATCAAGAACGCAGCAAGGACCATGGCGTGGCTTAGTAGACTTATGAGTCTATAGACGCAAGCATCCATGTCGAGGTCGTAGGCGCCACCCTACGTTTCGCCGTCAATGGCGGCGCACATGGCCAGCGAAGTCGGCAGACGAATGCGCGAGCTCCGGAGACTCCGCGGCCTCTCTCAAGAGGAACTCGCGGAGCGTGCTGGGCTCACGCTGGAGGCCATCAGCCGGGCGGAGCGTGGGCGGAGCGAGATCACCATCAGCAGCCTGGTGCAGGTATGCGAGGCGATGGGGCTGCACCTCTCGGAGTTCTTTGCGCGACACGCGCCGCCCGCTGCCGCTGCGCCGCAGTCACGAGCAGCAGCCCGGCTCCTGTCACTCATCGAGGACGTCCCCGACGCGGAGTTGAGGCGGGTGCTGGCCATCATGAAGCTGGTGCTCCAGCCCCCCCTCGGGAAGGGGAAGCCCGGACGGCGCACGTAGGCGCGCCCGCCGGGGCCTGCTGCGTTCATCGTGACGTCGGAAGATCCCGTCAGCTCGCGCTGGCGCGGCGCACGTGCTCCAGCAGTTCGCCGGAGTCGATGAGCGCCGCCACCGCGGCGATGTCGCGGTGCAGCTCGCGGTCGACGTCCATGTGCGAGACCCGGCTGCGGATGAGCGCGTGGGCCGCGGCGACGCCGACGCCGGGGCGGGTCTTCTCCGGCTCGCGGAAGTCGAGGGCCTGGCTGGCCACCAGCAGCTCGATGGCCAGCACCTGCCGCGCGTGCTCCGCCACCTGGCGCGCCTTGAGCGCCGCGGTCATCCCCATCGACACGTGATCTTCCCGACCCGCCGAAGAGGGGATGGAGTCGACCGAGGCCGGGTGACAGAGCACCCGCGACTCCGCCACCAGCGCGGCCGCCGTCACCTGGGCGATCATGAAGCCCGAGTTGAGGCCGGAGTTCCTCGCGAGGAAGGGCGGGAGGCCCGAGAGCGAGGGGTTCACCATCTGCTCCACGCGGCGCTCGCTGATCGACGAGAGCTGCGTCAACGCCATGGCCACCACGTCGAGCGCGAGGCTCACCGGCTGGCCGTGGAAGTTCCCGGCCGACACCAGCTCCTCCTCTTCGGCGAACACCAGGGGGTTGTCGGTGCCAGCGTTCACCTCGACCTCCAGCACCTTCCGGGCGAAGGCGAGGCCGTCGCGCGCCGCGCCGTGCACCTGCGGGATGCAGCGCATGGAGTAGGGGTCCTGCACCTTGTGGCAGCCCGCGTGGCTCTCGACCAGCTGCGAGGCGCGCAGCAGCGCGCGCATGTGCGTGGACACCGCGCCGTGGCCGGGGTGGGGGCGCACCGCGTGGACCGCCGCCAGGAACGGGCGGTGCGAGCCCAGCATGCCCTCGATGGTGAGCGCGCCGGCCACGTCGAACAGCTCGGCCAGTTCCTCCGCGCCGAGGAGCGTCGGCACGCCCACCGCGCACATCGCCTGGGTGCCGTTCACCAGGGTCAGGCCCTCCTTGGCCTCGAGCACCACCGGCTCCAACCCCGCCTTCCGCAGCGCGTCGCGGCCCGGCATGCGCACGCCGTCGAAGAAGGCCTCACCTTCGCCGATGATCACCAGCGCGAGGTGCGCCAGCGGGGCGAGATCTCCCGAGGCGCCCACCGAGCCGCGCTCCGGCACCACCGGCGTGACGCCCCGGTTGAGGAGCTCCAGGCCCAGCTCCAGCGTCGAGAGGCGCACGCCAGAGTGGCCCTTGGCGAGGACGTTGCACCGCAGCAGCAGCAGCGCGCGGGCCTCGGGGATGGACAGCGGCTGGCCGACGCCGGCCGCGTGGCTGACGATGAGGTTGCGCTGCAGGGTGCGGAGATCCTGCTTCTCGATGCGCACCTCGGCCAGCGTCCCGAAGCCGGTGTTGATGCCGTACGCAGGCGCGTCTCCGGCGGCGATGCGATCGACCAGCGCGCGCGCGCGGGCGACCTGCTGCCGGGCGGCGTCGGAGAGCGCCACGGGGCGATTGCGCTGCGCCACGTCGCGGAGATCGGAGAGAGAGAGCGAGTTGCCGTCGATGACCAGGGGGGTCGTCATGCGCTCGCGCTTCACCTCGACCTGCGGAGCAAAGCAAGTCGCTTCGCCGTGACGCACTGCAAGATCTCCTTGAGATGGCGTGGTCAACGGCTCTATGCGCGGCGGGGCCCATGGCATTGATCGTTCAGAAGTACGGCGGCACCTCGGTGGGAGATCTCTCGCGCATCCAGAACGTGGCGAGGCGCGCCCTCGCGGCGCGCAAGGCCGGGCATCAGGTGGTGGTGGTGGTCTCGGCGATGAGCGGTGAGACCAACCGGCTGCTCAAGCTGGTGAGCGGGCTGACGGAGCGCCCCGACGAGCGGGAGCAGGACGTGGTGGTGGCGACCGGCGAGCAGGTGTC
>CALNBU010000605.1 GCA_937875615.1 uncultured Archangium sp. | reverse complement strand
AAAATCTACAACCTCGACGTGCGCGTGGTGCCCACCAACAAGCCCATGGTCCGCAACGACGCCGAGGACGTGGTCTACAAGACCGAGAAGGCCAAGTTCGAGGCCGCCGCGGAGGAGCTCAAGAAGCTGCACGCCTCCGGCCAGCCGGTGCTGGTGGGCACGGTCTCCATCGCCAAGTCAGAGGTCTTCTCGAAGTTCCTCAAGAAGGCCGGCGTGCCGCACGAGGTGCTCAACGCCAAGAATCACCTCCGCGAGGCCGACATCATCGCGCAGGCCGGGCGCAAGGGCGCGGTCACCATCTCCACCAACATGGCCGGCCGCGGCACCGACATCCTGCTGGGCGGCAACGCCGACAACCTGGCGCGCGCCGAGGCCGGACCCGAGCCGGTGGAGCCGCCCGCCTCCGCCGACCCCGCGACGCAGGAGGCCTGGGTCACCGCCAGGATGGCGTGGAAGAACGCATACGAGGCGGCCCACGCGAAGTTCAAGGCGCAGTGTGACACCGAGCGCGACGAGGTGAAGCGCCTGGGCGGCCTCTTCATCCTCGGCACCGAGCGCCACGAGTCGCGCCGCATCGACAACCAGCTCCGCGGCCGCGCCGGCCGCCAGGGTGACCCCGGCGCGTCGCACTTCTACCTCTCGCTCGACGATGACCTGATGCGCATCTTCGGCGGCGACCGCATCACCGGGCTCATGGAGACCATGGGCATGAAGGAGGACGAGGTCATCGAGCACTCGCTGCTCTCGCGCGCCATCGAGAACGCGCAGAAGCGCGTCGAAGGACAGAACTTCGACATGCGCAAGAACCTGCTGGAGTACGACGACGTGATGAACCAGCAGCGCAAGACCATCTACGGTCTGCGCCGCAAGGTGCTCGCCGCCGGCGCCGGCGTGCCGCTCATCGAATACACCGAAGACCCCAAGACGCGGGTGAAGTCGCGCAGCGAGAAGACCGTCACCTGGCCCGACTTCCGGGAGCTGGTGCTCGACGCCATCGAAGACGCCATCGTGGGCCTGACCGACACCTACGCCGCGTCCCGCAACTCCAGCGCCTGGAACCTCACCGCGCTCGAGGCCGAGGTGAAGACCATCTTCAACCAGGAGATGAAGTTCCAGTCCGAGGGCTCGGCCGAGGCGCTCCAGGAGCAAATCTACAAACGGGTGGAGCGCGTCTTCATCGACCGGGAGAAGGAGTACGGCGAAGACTGGTACCGCTTCTGTCAGCTCCGCTACCTCGCCACCATCGACCAGCTCTGGAAGGACCACCTGCTGGCGATGGACCACCTCCGTCAGGGCATCGGCCTGCGCGGCTACGGGCAGAAGGACCCCAAGGTCGAGTACAAGAAGGAGGGCTACGCGGGCTTCATCCGCATGCTCGCGTCCATCAAGTCGACCTTCGTCTCCCAGATTTCCCGCGCCCAGCCCCGCGACGCCAACGCCGACGCCGAGCGCCTCAAGCGCGTGATGGAGGAGCGCGCGAAGCAGGCGGTCGAGGGCCGCGCCAGCGAAGACGGCGCGCCGCAGAAGCCCGCCGAGAGCAAGCCCGTGGTGCGCGAGGGCCCGCGCGTGGGCCGCAACGACCCCTGCCCCTGCGGCAGCGGCAAGAAGTACAAGAAGTGCCACGGCGCCGACGAGGCCACCGTCTGAAGAAAGAGGACGCGCCCCACCATGCCTCGCCCGCTCTCACCCGTTCTGCTGCTCGGAGGCGGCGCCGGCGAGGCCACCTGCGGCATCCTCTACCTCGCCGGCTACCTCCGGCGACACGGCGTGGAGGCCTTCGTCCGGCTCCACGACGCTGACGAGGACGAGGCCAGCGTGGAGCGCTCGGTGCAGCAGCTGCTGCGGCGGGTGAAGCCGAAGCTGGTGGGCCTCAGCCTCAAGTGGTTCCACCACGCCTCGCGGACCCTGCTCATCGCGCGCACCATCCGCCGGCTGGCGCCGGACATCCACATCACCGTGGGCGGCAACTCCGCCTCGTTCTGGTGGCGGGAGCTGCTGGCCTACGACTGCATCGACTCGGTGGTGCTGGGCGATGGCGAGGCCCCGCTGCTCTCGCTGGTCCGCCGCGAGCCCTCACCGCCCAACGTGCTGTGGCGCGGCGCCGACGGCGAGGCGCCGCACCGCGCGCCGCTGCGCTCCGTGCAGGGCCCGAAGAGCGACGACATCTCGTACTCGCACTTCAGCGAGCTGTTCCTCAGCGGCCTCGACCTCGCCTCCTTCTCGGGCTGGGTGGCGCCCGGCAAGGGCTGCTCGGAGAACTGCCTGTACTGCAGCGGCACCCGCGGACTTCAGAAGGCCACCTTCGGGCGCGCGCGGCCCTTCCTCAGGCCCGAAGAGGCGGTGCAGCGCGACCACCAGCAGATTGCGCCGCACACCTGGCAGCTCCGCTACGACTTCGCCGGCAGCACCGCCGGATTCCTCGAGCGCACCTGGGGCGACCTCGACTGGAAGCGGCACGCCGTCACCTACTTCCTGTGGGGCGTGCCTCCGCCGGAGCTGGCGGCCACGCTCTCGTCGCGCTTCGAGAAGGTCTACATGGTGTTGGACATCGGCTGCTTCTCCGAGGCCCAACGCACCGAGACCATGGGCCGCGGGCTGCTCAAGCCCTGCCCCACCGACCGCGAGCTGCGGGAGGTCATCGCGCGCTGCCGACGGCACCCCAACGTGGAGCTCGAGGTCTCGGGGATTGCCGGCCTGCCCTTCAGCACCCGCGCGCGGCTGCGCGAGGAGCGGGCGCTGGTGGAAGAGGGGTTGAACCTCGGCTGCGCCGTGGGCTACCAGCGGCTCCAGGCCCAGCCGGGGGCGCTGGTCACCGAGCACCCCGACCGCTTCGGCATGACCAGCCAGGCGCGCAGCTTCGAAGAGTTCCTCGCGTACTTCGAAGAGGTCGACCCCAGCACCACCACCGTGCCGATGATTCACTACGCCGACCCGCGCCTGGAGGCGGCGGTGCAGGCCACCAGCGACGAGGTCGACGCGCTGGTCTTCGACGCCGCCGAGCGCCGCGCGCACGTCGCGGTCGAAGGCCACACCCGGCTGGTGAGCCGTCCGGCGCAGACGCGCGCGGTGACGCTGGGCGACTGGCTCGGCAGCCACCGCGCGCCGCCCGCCCTGGCCGGAGCGCCGGTGACGGTGGTGCGCTCCTCCACCGGCAACGGCCTCTCGTGCGCGCCCACCGTCGAGGCCGAGGTCTTCCACGAGCCACTCCTGCAGCAGGGCGAGGAGGCCCGGGCGCTGCTGCGGGTGCTCGACACCTTCGGGCGCGCGAAGACGGTGGACACCGCGCTGCGCCAGCTCCGACCCCGGCTCCCGGCGCCCGAGGCGCGGGCGTTGATTGCCTCGCTCGCCGAGGGACGCTTTCTCCAGCCGGCCTGAGGGCGTCAGCGCTTCCGCGCGCGCGGCTTTGCGGCGGGCTTCGTCTTGCGGGGCGGCGGCGTCGGCGGCGCCTCTTCCAGCGCGGCGCGCGCCAGCTCTTCGATGGGCAGCGGCGGCGACACCACCGGGGCGCGCGCGGCCTCCAGCTCGGCGATGCGGGCGCGCAACCGCAGCACCTCGGCCGAGAGCTGCGCGTAGCTGTCACGCACGTGGCCGTTGAACACCGTCTGCCGGCCCAGCGCCTCGTTGATGAAGACCTGCCCCAGCGCGCGGAAGGCCCGCTTGGCCACCAGCACCGCGCGACCGCCCGGGCCAGCGCGGTGCGTCTCCAGCGGCAGGCCCCGCGTGGCGTCGGCGTTCTCTTCCAGCGCCTGCAGGTTGAAGCTCAGCGGGTCCACCCGCGCCTCCACCTCGCCCTCGCGCCAGGGCGCCACCTCCGTCGGCCCCAGCCCGCGCGCGGCGAGGCGCTCGGTCACCACCTCCATCAACTTCGTCGCCGTGACGTCCTTCCCCATCAGCTTCATGCGCCACTCCTACACGAGTTCTTCGACCGACGAGAGACGCCGTGCTGTGGAGGGCCGGGGTTCGACACGTGAAGAGAAGTTTGCTCGAGTGCCCGCGGCAGTCGCGCAGCCAGAAGAGACCGCACCTCCACACACGGAGGCTTCCATGCACCCGAACACCCCCGGAGTCCTCGCGGCCGCGCTCTTCGCGGTCCTCGCCGGCTGTGACGTCCCGCCCACAGAGCGCTCACCGCTCCCTGACGCCGAGCAGCGGGCCGCGCTGCAGAACGTCACCCTGGAGACGCCCATCGTCGAGGAGAACGTCACCTACACCGTGCGCGCCGTGCTGCGCACCGACGCCTCCCGCCTCGCCCTGCTGGAGACGATGTTGACCCAGGCCGGCGCGCCGGAGGGCGCCTGGGTGCTGGCCGAGCAGCGCGTCTACGAGGCGCGCTGAGGCCTCACGCCGACAGGGCCTCGAGCTCCTCGAGGTAGGCCTGCACCACGGTGTCCCAGGTGAAGCGCCTGGCGTACGCGCGGCCGCGCTTCGCGTACGTCGCCCGCTGCACGCCGGCCAGCCGCACCGCCTCGCGGAAGGCGCTGTCGCTGCCGAGGTCGAACGTCTCTCCCGCGCCGCTGCGCTGGAGCTGCCCCGCCACCACCGCGCACGCGGCGTTGCCCAGCACCGGCGCCCCGGCCGCGAAGGCCTCCAGCGTCACCAGCGAGAGGCTCTCGTAGCGGCTGGGCACCACCACCGCCAGGGCCCCGGCCAGCGCGTCCCACTTGAGCTGCTCGTCGACGCGGCCGGTGGTGAAGAGGCGCGCGCCGCGCGGGCGCAGGTCGCCGCCGCCCATCAACACCAGCGAGGGCGCGTCGTGGAAGTCGCCGCACAGCGCCTGGTGGCGCCGCACCAGCTCGCCCACGCCTTTCCCTTCCTCCATGCGCCCCAGGTACAGCAGGTAGGGCCCCTCGACGGAGAAGCGCCGACGGAAGCGCCGCGCGTCGCCCCGCCGCGCCTCGATGCCCACGCCCACCACCCGACGCCGCGCCGCGCGCGGGAAGCGCGCCTCGATGAGCTGCACCTCCTCGGGCGTGTTGCACAGCAGCGCCCGCGGCGCCTCGAAGCCATCGGCCAGGGCCCCGAAGTCCAGCGGGGGCTCGTCGTGGGCGGTGGGCACCACCAGCGCCTTCCCCTTCACCAGCGGCACGCCCCACGCCGTCGGCGCATAGAGGCAGGTGAAGAAGATGAAGGCGTCGAAGTCGTCGGCGCGGTCCGCCAGCGCGCGCAGCAGCCCGGGCGCCACCGGCCCCTGCTCCGCCAGCCAGTGCGCCTCGGTCACGAAGTCCTGCGGACGGCCGAAGAGCTGACCGGACAGCCGATTGAAGGCGCGCATCGAGCGCGGCGCGCGCACCGGGAAGCGATGCACCCGCACCGCGCCGTCGCGGCTCTCTCCGGCGGGCAGCTCGTTGGCCC
>CALNBU010000604.1 GCA_937875615.1 uncultured Archangium sp. | reverse complement strand
TTGCTGGTGGAGGACTCCGTCGAGGGGTTGGGGGTCCCCAGCCGCGCCTCCTCGCTGAGGCGGTCGGCGAAGAGCGCCGACATCAACTCGGAGACCTCCGCGCTGGTCGACAGCTCCTTGGCGTTGAGGAGGAAGCTCTCGAGCGCGCGCTGGAACTCGCGGGCGTCGACGTAGCGATCATCGGGGGCGCGGGCGAGCGCGCGCATCACCACGCCGTCGAGCTCGTTGGGCGCCTCGGCCACCGCGGAGGGAGGGTCGATGGCGCACTCCAACGCCGCCTGCAGCGTCGCCAGCTCGCTGTCGCGCTTGAGCGGACGCACACCCGTCACCAGCTCGTACAGCACCAGCCCCAGGGCGAAGATGTCGCTGCGGGCGTCGAGCGGTTTCCCGGCGGCCTGCTCCGGCGCCATGTAGGCGAACTTGCCCTTGATCGCGCCCGACTTGGTGTTGCTCACCTGGTCGCTGGCCTTGGCGATGCCGAAGTCGACCACCTTCACCGCGCCGTCGAAGCTGATGAGGATGTTCTGCGGGGAGATGTCGCGGTGCACCACCCGCAGCGGCCTGCCCTGCTCGTCGAGGCGCGTGTGGGCGTAGTAGAGGCCGGCGCAGGCGTCGGACACGATGCGCAACGCGATGTGCCGCGCGACCCACTGCCCCGTGCTCCACGCCCGCCGCATCACCCGGCCCAGGTCCTCGCCGTGGATGAACTCCATGGAGATGAAGTACTGGCCGTCTTTTTCACCCAGGTCGTAGATCTGCGCGATGTTCGGGTGGTTGAAGCGCGAGGCGATCTTCGCCTCGTTGAGGAACATCTGAACGAACTCGGGATCTTCCGCGAGGTGCGGGAGGATGCGCTTGCCCACCACGTGGCGGTTGAAGCCCTCGATGCCGGTCTGCTTCGCCAGCCACACCTCGGCCATGCCGCCAGTCGCGAGCTTCTTGACGAGCTGGTAGTTACCGAAGTTCTGGTCCATCGCGCGGCGCGGGCTGCATCGTAAGGAACCGGCCCCGGAACCACAATGTTCTTCGCCACTTACCTTGTGCGCACCCCGGGTCCCGAGCGCGCCCCCGTCGCCCGGATTCCTGGCGCGGGGTCGAAGGCTGCGCCGGGAGGAATCGCGCTGTGCAATCCGCCGCCCGACGCGTAGAAGCCGGCGCCTCATGGTCTTCACGGCGCTCCTGCTGATCACTGCGCAATGGCCGGTCGACGTGCACGCGGGAGAGAACCCGCTGACGCAGTTCGAGCTCAAGCGCAGCGCCACGGCGCACACCTTCGTGTGGAAGGACTCCACCGACGCGCTGCGCGGCACCATCTCCGCGCCGGTGCGGGCGGGCCAGGACTTCCGCATCACCGCCACCGTGCAGCCGCTCGAGGGCCCCGACTTCGAAGGCCCCGTCACCTTCTCGCTTCGCCCCTTGAACGATCGGGGGGGCGCCGACTCGGTGACGGTCGCGAAGTCGGGCGAAGAGAAGAGCTGGGCCACCACGATGCGGGTGCGAGAGGCGGGCGTCCACCGGCTGGAGGTCAGCTGGACCTCCACCCACCGCAAGGTGGTGCGCGGGGAGCTGGCGGTCGAGGAGCCGGGGTTGCCTCCGTGGGTCGCCCCGGTCTCGGGGGTGAGCCTGGTGCTGGCGGTGGTGGGCATCGCGGCGTGGGTCTTGCTGACAAGGAAACAAGCGGTATGAGCTCACTCAGAGAGCGCGCGCTGCGCGAAGATCTCGTGACCCAGGCGGCGCTGGAGGCCTACGCGGCCGTGCGCCACGACGGACGCCTCGCGGATCGCGCCATCGACTTCACCCTGCGCCACAAGAAGCACCTGTACTCCCAGGAGCGCCGGGCGGTCGCGGAGCGGGTCTACGCGCTGCTCCGGAAGCAGCGCCTGGTCGACTTCCTGGCGGAGGCGTCGCTCTCCGACTTTCCCCAGCTGGCGCCCAGCCGGCAGGACCTGCTCCGCCTCGCGGTCAGCCGGGTGCTCGACGGCGATGATCTCTCGTCGGTGCTGGCGGCCTCGCGGCTGTCGGGCGCGGAGGGCGCCTGGCTGCGCAAGCTGCCGCAGGCCCAGGCGAAGCTGGGGGGCCTGAGCGAGGCCCGCCGCTTCGCCGTCACCGCGTCGATCCCCGACTTCCTCGCCGACCTGCTGCGCGCGCAGCTCGGCGACGAGGCGTCGGCGGTCACCGAGGCCATGAACCGGCGCGGGCCGCTCACCGGGCGCGTCAACCCGCTCAAGGGCACCCGGGAACAACTGATGAAGGCCCTGTCGGCCGAGGACGTCGAGGTGCAGCCCACCCCGCTCTCTCCCTTCGGCGTGACCCTGGAGACGCGCACCAACGTGTACGCCCTCAAGGCCTTCCGCGACGGC
>CALNBU010000603.1 GCA_937875615.1 uncultured Archangium sp. | reverse complement strand
CTGACGTCGTCGGCCTCCAGCTCCGCGCCGCGGGCCAGCAGGGCGGCGGCCTCCATCACGTTGGCCAGCTCGCGCACGTTGCCGGGCCAGGGGTGGGTCATCAGCAGGCGGAGCGCCGCGGGCGTCAACCCGATGGGCGCGCGGCCGTGGCGCGCGGCGGCGCGGGCGAGGAAGTGGCGCGCCAGCAGCGGGAGGTCTGCGGGCCGCTCGGCCAGGGCGGGCATGTTCACCGGCACCACGTGCAGTCGGTAGAAGAGGTCTTCGCGGAAGCGCCCCGCGCTCACCTCTTCCCGGAGGTCCTTGTTGGTGGCGGCCACCAGGCGCACGTCGGTGCTCTCCTCCTTCGAGGAGCCGACGGGCGTGAAGCGGTGCTCCTGCAGCACGCGCAGCAGCTTCACCTGCACCTCCGGGGGCGCGTCGCCCACCTCGTCGAGGAAGAGCGTGCCGCCGGCGGCCGCGGCGAAGACGCCCTCGCGGTCCTTCGCGGCCCCGGTGAAGGCGCCGCGCACGTGGCCGAAGAGCTCGCTCTCGAGCAGCTCCGCGGGCATGGCCGCGCAGTTCACCGCCACGAAGGGGCCCTCGCTGCGCGCGGAGCCGGCGTGCAGCATGCGCGCGACCAGCTCCTTGCCGGTGCCCGACTCGCCCAGCACCAGCACCGTGGCGTCGGTGGGCGCGAGGCGGCCGACGATCTCCCGCACGCGGGCGATGGGCTCGCTCACGCCCAACAGCTGCTGCTCGACGCTGTCGCCGCCCATCATCCGGCGCAGGCCCGCCACCTCGCGCTTGAGGCGCACGCTCTCGATGGCGTGGGCCACCTTCTCGAGCAGCTCGTGGTCGTGGAAGGGCTTGGTGAGGAAGCCGTAGGCGCCCCGCCGCATGGCGTCGACCGCGGTCTCGATGCTGCCGTGCGCGGTGAGGATGATGACCGGCGCGTCGAGCGAGCGGCGCTGCGTCTCGGCCAGCACGTCGAGGCCGGAGCCCGCGCCGAGGCGCAGGTCGACGATCATCGCGTCGAGGGGCTCGCGGCCGAGCGCGGCGATGCCACCCTCCACCGTGCGCTCGGTGGTGACCGCGTAGCCGTTGAACTCCAGGCGCATGGTGAGCAGCTCACAGAGGTCGGGCTCGTCGTCGACCACCAGGACGCGGGAAGGAGTGGGGGTCTTTCGGGTCATGCGGCCACCAGGGTGGGGACGGAGGTGCTCAGCGAGAGCCACAGGTGGAAGGTGGCGCCCTGCGCGACGCTGGTGTCCAGCTCCAGCTCGCCGCCGTGGGCGCGCGCGATTTCGCGGGCGAGCGCCAGGCCGAGGCCCACGCCGACGTCCTTCGGGCTGCCGCCCACCGCGCGGGTGACGAAGGCGTCGAACACCGTGCGCCGAATCTCCGCCGGCACGCCGGGCCCCTCGTCCTGCACCGTCACCGCCGCGAAGGCGCCGGTCCGGCCGGCGTGTGAGGTGTGCAGCGTGCGGCGGACGCGCACCCGCTGGCCCGGGCGCGAGACGCCCACCGCGTTGCGCACCATGTTGGCCACCGCGCGCTCCACCATCACCAGGTCGAGCATGCTCAGCGGCGCCTCGCCCTCGAGGTCGACCTCCAGCGTCACCCCGGCCTGCTCGGCGGTCTCGGTCTCGCTGTCGATGGCCTCGCGCACCGCCTCGTCGACGGAGCTGCCCGCCTGGAACTTGAGCGAGCCGCCGGCGCGCAGTCGGGAGAGGTCGAGGAGCGTGCTGACGATGCGGATCTCCCGCTCGCAGGCGCGGCGCGCCAGCTTCACCAGCCGCAGCTGCCGCTCATTGAGCGGGCCGCCCACGCCGTCGCCGAGCTGCGCCAGGGCCTCGCGCATGGTGGAGAGCGGCGTGCGCATCTCGTGGGAGACCGAGGCGAGGAAGCCCTGCTTGAGCGCGTCGAGCTCGGCGAGGCGCGCGCGCATGCGGTCCAGCTCCGCGCCGAGGGTCCGGAGCTCGATGGGCCCCTGCACCGTCGTGGCGGTGGAGAAGTCGCCGTCGCCCACCCGGTTCGCCACCCGCGCCAGCGCCCGCAGCGGCTCGGTGACCAGGCGCGAGAGGCGCTGCGCCACCAGCAGGCCCAGCAGCAGCGCGGCCACCGCGCTGGCCAGGCCCGCGGAGAGCGCGGCGGCGCCCACGCGCCGGGCTTCGTCATCTTTCTTGGCCACCGCGTCGTGCAGCTCCGAGGTGCTGGCCACCCAGGCGTCGGTGAGCTGCTCGTCGAGCTCCCAGCGGCGCTCGAGGTTGCGGGGCGAGTGCAGGCCGGTGCAGGCGTCGCCCGCGACCTTCTATGTCTATTTCAAGGGCGTGCCCGAAGTCGTGCTCGCGGCACTCGAAAGCGCCAGCCAGACCTCGCCC
>CALNBU010000602.1 GCA_937875615.1 uncultured Archangium sp. | reverse complement strand
CCCGCCGCTTCTCGCTGACGGGGGAGCGGCTGCCGGACGACCCGGCGGTGGAGCTGCCGGCGACCGCTGGCGCCTGCACCACCGAGCCCACCTGCCGGCCCGGCAACAAGACGGGCCACACCCAGTGGGCGCCCTTCGGTCGTCTCTATTACTCGGGCACCGGCAGCACGCCGGCGGGCACCTACGGCAGCGCGCTCAGCTGTAACTGAGGGCTCCATGCGGTCGCTCATCACCGACGCCTTCGCGCCCGAAGCCCGGGGCCTGCGCGCCCACCTCGACGCGCGCTTCGCCGAGCCCCGGCACGCCGGCGCCGGCCGCTTCGTGTGGGACCTCTGGCACGTGCCCGGGCAGTACACCGCGCTGCGCACCCCGGCCTGGTCGTACTTCCCGAAGAAGCTGTACGACGCGTTTCATCAGCGCCTGGTGTGGTGGGGCCGGCGGACGCTGGGCTGTCACGACGTCTCGCCGCCCTGGCTGTCGTGCTACGTGAACGGCTGCGAGCAGCGGCTCCACGGAGACCTCCCCCACGGGCCGCTGGCGTTCGTGTTCTCGCTGACCCGCTGGGAGCGCCGCACCTTCCGCGGAGGCGAGACGCTGTTGCTCCGCGACGAGGTGCTCGACTTCTGGCGCGGCTTCGTCAGCACGCGCGGCGTCGAGGAGCCCGAGGTGCTGGAGGAGATTCCGGCGAAGTTCAACCGCCTGGTCACCTTCGACCCCCGCATCCCCCACGGCGTGCGGCGCGTCGAGGGGAGCATGGACCCCGCGGAGGGCCGGGTGGTCATCCACGGTTGGTTCGTGCAGCCGCGCCCGTTCATCGAGGGGCCGCTGGCGCCGCGCGCGCTCCAGCGCTGCATCGACGAGGTGACGGGGGCGCTGGCGCCGTGGCTGGAGGCGGGGCTGGCGGTGGCCGGGCTGCTCTCGGTGCGCTTCACGGTGCGCGAGGGGCGGGCCCAGCGCCTGCGGGTGCTGGTCGACACCCTGCGCGCGCCGGCCGAGGGAGAGGCCGCGCTGGGGCCGCTCGTCGCCGCGCTGGTCGCCGCGGTGAAGGCCCACCGGTTCCCCCGCGCCCGGGCGGTCAGCCACGTCACCCTGCCGCTGGTCTTCGAACGCTGATTTCTTGGGCTATAACCAGTTGAAATTACGGGCGATTCTGGGTGAATCCAGAAGCTTGCAGATCGCGCGAGGCGTCTGGTAAGGCCTGCCCCACTTCGCCGGCAGTCCCCGCGGTGGAGCGCAGAACCAATACTCACACGCTGCTCACAGCGGTACCGGTGCCTTCGACATGGGGTCGGAGGTCGATGCCGAGGTGTCTGGATCGAGCCAGGGGCGCGTGGCGGATCAACCGAATCGAAGGAAACACAGCAATGAGCGAGACGCAGCAGAACGAGCAGCAGCAGCAGATGGCCCCCGCCGGCGGCATCACCATGCGGCAGATGCTGGAGGCCGGCGTTCACTTCGGCCACCAGACCAAGCGCTGGAACCCCAAGATGAAGCCGTACATCTTCGGCGCCCGCAACGGCATCTACATCATCGACCTGCAGAAGACGGTGGTGCTGGCCCGCGCCGCGCTCCGCTTCGTGTCCGACGTCACCGCGCGCGGTGGCACGGTGCTCTTCGTGGGCACCAAGAAGCAGGCCCAGGACGTGGTGCGTGAGGAGGCGGCGCGCTCCGGCCAGTACCACGTCACCAACCGCTGGCTCGGCGGCACGCTGACCAACTTCAAGACCATCAAGCAGGGCATCGACCGCCTCAAGGCCATCGAGCTCATGTCGGAAGACGGCACCTACGCCCGCCTGCCCAAGAAGGAAGTGGCCGGCCTGGAGCGCGAGCGCGAGAAGCTCGAGAAGAACATCGGCGGCATCAAGACCAGCACCCGGCTCCCGGGCGCGCTCTTCGTCATCGACCCCAAGAAGGAGCAGCTCGCGGTGCACGAGGCGAACCGCCTGGGCATTCCGGTCATCGGCCTGGTGGACACCAACTGTGACCCCGAGGGCATCGACTACGTCATCCCCGGCAACGACGACGCCATCCGCTCGGTGAAGCTGTTCACCAGCAAGATCGCCGACGCGGCCATCGAGGGCGCCGCCCGCTACCGCGCGTCTGGCGCGGCTGACCGCGACGCGCAGGAAGAGCGCCGCCGCCACGAAGGTGGCCGCGGCAACGACGGTGACCAGCGCCGCCGCGCCCCGCGCCGCGAGGGCCGTGGGCCGGTGGTGGAGCACCGCACCACCGCCGCCGTGTCCGACGCGCCTGCGGCACCTGAGGCCGAGGCGCCTGCGGCCGAGGTCGCGCCCGCGGCCGCTCCGGCTCCGGCGGCTGAGTAACCCCTTCGACACTCTGGAGAATCGACATGGCTGAGATCAGCGCTGCGATGGTGAAGGAGCTCCGCGAGAAGACCGGCGCGGGGATGATGGACTGCAAGAAGGCCCTCACGGAGACGGCCGGCGACTTCAGCAAGGCCGAGGAGTGGCTGCGCAAGAAGGGCGTCGCGCAGGCCGCCAAGAAGGGCGACCGCGTGGCCGCCGAGGGCCTCATCGGCCTGTCGGTGTCCGACGACGGCCAGCTGGGCGTGTTGGTCGAGGTGAACGCCGAGACCGACTTCGTCGCCAAGAACGCGGAGTTCGTGAAGCTGACGCAGGGTCTGGTGCACCACGTCGGTCGGCACAACCCGGCCGACATCGAGGCCCTGCTGGGTCAGATGTTCGAGGGCAGCAAGTCGGTGGGCGACCTGGTGATCGAGAAGATCGCGACCATCGGCGAGAAGCTCACCGTGCGCCGCTTCTCGCGCATCCAGGTCGAGGGCTCGGGGATGGTGGGCAGCTACCTGCACTCCAACGAGAAGGTCGGCGCCATCGTCGAGGTGCTGGGCAGCGCCCACGCCGAGGCGAAGAACGTGGCCAACGAGCTGGCGATGCAGCTCACCGCGATGAAGCCCCAGTGGGTCACGCGTGAGCAGGTCCCGGCCGAAGCGCTCGAGAAGGAGAAGGCGCTCTACAAGGACGAGCTGCAGAACACCTGGCGCTTCACCATCAAGGATGGTCCTGCGCGCACCGGCATCCTCCGCAGCGAGGACGCCGAGAAGGTGATGCTGGAGGTCTCCGGCAAGCTCGAGAAGGTGCCGCTGGAGCAGATCGTCAAGCGCGAGCAGATCACCAAGCCCGAGGCGATGTGGGAGAAGATCATCGCGGGCAAGCTCGAGAAGTTCTACGAGAACAACTGCCTCGTCGAGCAGCTCTGGGTCAAGGACGACAAGCTGAAGATCAAGGACGTCATCGCCGAGGCCGGGAAGAAGGTCGGCGCGACGTTGAAGGTGGGTCGCGTGGGCCGCCTCGAGGTCGGTGAAGGCATCGAGAAGGTGAAGAGCGACCTCGCCGCCGAAGTGGCCGCGACGCTCAAGAGCTGACGACGCGCGTCGAAGCGCGCCGTCTTTCGGGCGGGCCGGTCTTCCGGCTCGCCCGTTTCATTTCTGGTCGGCCCGTTTGATTGACCTGAACACGGGTTCAGCTATGATGGCGAGCATGACTTCCGACTCCGAGTGGCTCTCTCCCGAGCTGCAGCGCCTGCTGCAGCTCTTCTCTTCATTGCCCGACGTGCGATTCCCCGAGCTGGACACCGGCTCGCTGCAGGACGCGGTGGCGCACCTCAAGGAGCAGCACCTTGCGGCCTGCGAGCTGGAGGCGACGTTGCAGGCGGCGCGCCTGACGCTGGACGAAGCGCAGGAAGGGTTGCTCCGGCGGGGCCACCGGCTGCTCGGGTACCTCAAGCTGTACGCGGAGGGCGACGAGGTGCTGGCGCAGAAGGTGGCGTCGATTTCTCTCCCGCGGGCGCGCCGTGCGGTGCCGGAGTCGGGGGCGGCGGTGGCCGACGCGCCCCGGAAGCGGGGGCGCCCGCGCAAGGTGCCGGTGAGCGACGCGCTCTTCGCGGAGCGACTGGACGCCGTCGCGGCCGCCTCCTGAATTCTTCGGGTCGGGCCTCGGCTTTTGCGGTAAGGCAGGGCCGCCATGGCAACCTCCGCGACGCACGGTGGCTACAAGCGCATCCTCCTCAAGCTGTCGGGTGAGGCGCTGATGGGCGATGAAAAGTACGGCATTCACCCGCCGACGCTGACCCGCATCGCCAACGAGGTGCTGGAGTTGGTCCGCGACGGCGTGGAGGTGGCCATCGTCATCGGCGGGGGCAACATCTTCCGCGGCGTGCAGGGCGCCACCACCGGCATGGACCGCGCCAGCGCCGACTACATGGGCATGTTGGCCACCTGCATCAACTGCCTGGCCCTGCAGGACGCGCTGGAGAAGCTCAACTGCTCCACCCGGGTGTTGTCGGCCATCAAGATGGAGCAGATCGCCGAGCCGTACATCCGCCGGCGCGCGGTGCGGCACCTGGAGAAGGGGCGCATCGTCATCTTCGCGGCCGGCACCGGCAACCCGTACTTCACCACCGACACCGCAGCGTCGCTCCGCGCGATGGAGATCAACGCCGAGGTCATCCTCAAGGCCACCAAGGTCGACGGCGTCTACGACTCCGACCCCCGGAAGAACCCCGAGGCGCGCCGCTACCTCACGGTCTCGTACCTCGACGTGCTGAAGAAGCAGCTCAACGTGATGGACTCCACGGCCATCTCGCTGTGCATGGACAACAAGCTGCCCATCGTGGTGTTCGATATGACGGTGGGTGGCAACATCGGGCGCGCGGTGCGCTCGCCCTCTGATGTCGGAACCGTGGTGGGCTCCGCCGAGACCCGGCTCGCCTGACCTCAACCTCCAACCACAAGGAAAGCCCATGGCCGCGCAAGACGACGTGCACAAGCAACTCCAGGACGCCATCAAGAAGTCCATCGAGGCGCTCAAGCAGGTGATGACCAGGATCCGCACCGGCCGCGCGAACGCCGCGATGCTCGACGCGGTGAAGGTCAGCTACTACGGCACGCCGACGCCGCTCGCGCAGTGCGCCGCGGTGGCCGTCCCGGAGCCGCGGCTCATCACCGTCAAGCCGTGGGACAAGAGCATCATCCGCGACATCGAGAAGGCGCTGCTGGAGGCCAACCTGGGCCTGACGCCGCAGAACGACGGTGAGATCATCCGGTTGCCGATTCCGCCGCTGACCGAGCAGCGCCGCAAGGACATCGCCAAGCAGGTGAAGGCCGCCGGCGAGGACCACAAGGTCGCCATCCGCAACGAGCGCCGGGACGCCAACGAGAAGTTCAAGGTGCTCCTCAAGGACAAGGTCATCACCGAAGACGACAAGAAGCGCGGCGAAGAGAAGGTGCAGAAGGAGACCGACGCCGGCATCGCGCAGGTGGACCAGGTGGTCGCCGCGAAGGAAAAGGAAGTGCTGGAGGTGTGAAGCCCCGCATCCTCGTCGCCGAGCCATCCGCTCCCGTCGCCAACGCGTTTCGGCGCTTCCTCGACGGCTGGGCGGAGGTGCAGGTCGTCTCCTACGTCGACGAGGCGGTGCAGTCGGTGCGGGCGCGCCCGCCGGACGTGGTCATCGCCGCGGTGCACGAGCGCTTCGACGGTGAGCTGTTGACGCCGCAGCTCCGGCGGCAGGCGCCGGAGACCGCGGTGGTGCTGGCCTACACCGCGCTCGACGTCGAGACCGCGCCGGAGCGCGCGCGGGCTGCGGGCGCCGACGCGTTCCTCGTCGGGCCGCACAAGAAGGCCAACGTGCTGGGCGTGGTGCAGGCGGTCTCGCGGCTCAACGGGCTGGCGGCGCAGCTGACGCAGCTCCGCGCGAAGTTCGAGCAGCTCAAGAAGCAGTCGGGGCCTGCGGTGAAGCGCTCGCCGGTGGGCCTCAACGCGCCCGACGAGGCCTTCTTCAAGAAGTACATGTTGCTGGAGGTGAAGCGCGGCCGCCGCTACCGCTACCCGCTGGCGGTGCTGTTGGTGGCCTTCGACCACCTCGAGGTGGGCCTGGGCGAGACGGCCCCGGAGTTTCAGCGCGCGGCGGTGCGGGCCGAGGCGCTGGAGTCGCTCTCTCAGTTGCTGCGCGACATCGACGTGGCCATGCCCTTCGCGCAGGACCGCTACCTGCTGTTTCTTCCGCACACGCCGCTGCTGGGCGCCACCGTGGTGGCCGGCCGGGTGGTGGAGCGGCTCGCGAAGCTGGAG
>CALNBU010000601.1 GCA_937875615.1 uncultured Archangium sp. | reverse complement strand
GCGCTCGCGTCGCTCCTGGTGGGCGGCTCGGTGGAGCAGGTGACGCTGCGCCTCGATGAGTCGGGGGCCTGCCTCTCGCGCACGCCCGACACCTTCTTCGCGAAGGTGCTGGTGTACTCCGCGGGCTACGTGGGCAGCGCCCTCATCTCGGTGCTGTTGCTGGTGCTGACCTTCCGCTTCGACTGGCGACGCCGCATGCTGGGCGCGGCCTGCGTGTGGCTGGCGCTGATGGGCCTCTTCTACGCGCGCGACGGCTTCACGCTGCTCTTCAGCGCGGTGATGGCCCTGGCCTTCGGACTGGGCGCGCGCTTCCTCCCGGACACGGCGGTGGGCGCGGTGAACGTCTTCATCGCCTGCTTCACCGCGCTCTACGCCGCGATGGACCTGAAGGACGACCTCTGGAACCCGGCGGTGCGCGCGCAGAGCGACGCCGCGCTGCTCGCGGAGCTGACCTGGCTGCCGGCCTTCGTCTGGGCCGGCCTGTGGACGCTGGTGTCGCTGGCGGTGCTGCTGGCAGGCGCGTACTTCGCCCTGCAGGACAAGCCCCGGACGTCCGCTGCGCAGGTCCTCCCCAAAGCACCCGGTGCCCGATGACACGACGCGGAGCTCCAGCCCCCGTCTGAGGGCTCACTCCTGCGGCGACGCGCGCCGCGCGGCCAGCCGCGCGAGGAGCCACATCACCCCGCCCACCGCGAACCCCAGCGAGAAGATGACGGCCACCGTGGTGCCCGCGTAGATGAAGCGCACCTCAAGCTGACTGAGGCGCCCTTCGACCCACGCGCTGCGAATCGGACCGAAGAGCCCGAGCAGCTCCAGGGTGCGCGCCGGGAAGGCCTCCAGCGAGAGCGACACCCGCTCCAGCCAGCGCGGGTTCCACTGTCGTCTGACCAGCTCGGTGGCCGAGGCCACCAGCAGGTACACCCCGGACAACAGCGTGGCGTTGTTGAGTGAGATTTTGAACACGGGGACCCGGGCCATTCAGGGCGACAGCTGCTTCCTCAGCGACGTGAGCGTCTTCTGCACGCGCGCCACCTCGCTCTCGTTCTGGTCGATGGCCAGCACCGCCTCGTAGGCGGCCACCGCCCTGGGCAGCGCCTCGCCGCCCTTCTTCGCCAGCCCTTCGGCGAGCGCGAGGCGCGGCGCGGTGTAGCTGGCGTCGAACTCCACCGCCCGCCCCCAGGCCTCCAGCGCCTTGTCGTCCTGCTTCTCCTTCTTGAAGACCTCGCCGTTGGCGAACCACACCGCCGGGTGGAAGGGCGCCAGGGTCAAGGCCTCGTCGACGCTCTCGCGCGCGCCGGCCACGTCGTTGTCGAGCAACTGGCCCCGCGCCAGCGAGGCCAGCAACCAGCCGCGCTCCCACGCGTGGGCGCTGCGCCCGGCGAGCTCCCGGAGCGTGGTCTTCGCCTTGCCCTTCGCCGGCTTCGCGAAGAACGGGCCGCCGAGGCCGCACACCGACTTCGCCTCTTCTCGCACCGCCGCGCCGTACCCCGCCGCCGCGTTGTCGAGCAGCCCCTGGCGCACGAAGGCCCCGCCGATTTCACAGAAGGTGGCCGCGTCGCGGGGGTTGAGCTTGTTCGCGCGCTCCAGCGCGGCCATGGCCGCCTTGCCGTCACCCCGCGCGAACTCCAGCTGCGCCTTGGTCCGCCACCAGGACAGCTCGCTGTTGTCGCCCACCTTCGCCGCCGCCGCCGCCGCGTCCTTGATGCGGCCCGCCTGCAGGAAGGCCAACGTCGCGTCGCGCCAGGCCTGCTCCAGCGCCGGGTTGTCTGCCGTCCACGACTCCACCTGCTTCACCGCCTCGCCCACCTTGCCCAGCGACAGGTAGGCCTGGGTCAGGAGGTGCCGCGACGGCGCGTGGCTCCCGTTTCGCTCGACCGCGTGCACCAGCGGCTCGAGGGCCACCTCCGTCGGCACCCCCGCCTTGAGCAACAGCTCGCCGAGCAGCGCGTTGCCCTCGTAGTCCTGGGGGTCCTTCGCGGCGTCTTCGAGCTGCTCCCGCGCCTTGTCCAGCGCGCCCTGCTGCATGTACACGCGGGCCAACGCCACCTGCACCACCGCCTTGTTCTTCTTGATGGTGTTGGCGTAGCGCTCGAGCGACGCCACCGACTTGCTGATGTTGCCCTCCTCCGCGGCGTCGGTGAGCGTCAGGTAGGTCGCGGCCTCTGCGGGGTACTTGCCGTTGGCCTGCTGCGTGCCCGAGAGCTCCGCCCGCGCCTTCTTCAGGTCTCCCAGGCGGTACCACGCGATGCCGCGGAGCAGCGCCACCTTGCGCGCGTCCTTCTCCGGGCGCAGGCGGTCGATGAGCTCCTTCTCGCGGGAGCGCGCCAACAGCACCCGCCCCAGCCCCTCCTTCGCCGCCTCGCTGCGGGCCGACAGCTTCAGCGCGTCCTCGAAGGACCGCTGCGCCTCCGCCATCTGGCCAGCGGCCTTCTGGGCGTAGCCCAGCGCCAGCACGAAGGGCAGCGCCAGGTCGGGGTACTTCGGCTGCGCCCCGGAGAGCACGGCCAGCGCCTCCTCGTGGCGCCCGGCGGACGCCAACGCCCGCCCCAGCGCCAGCGCGTAGCGGGCGGCCAACGCAGCGGGCACCTCCGCAGACGCGGGCAGCCCCTCCAGCTCTGAGAGCGCCTCCGCGCTCTCGAGGCCCAGCTCCAGACGCGCCTCCGCCAGCCCGATGACCCGCGCCGGGTGGAACTTCGAGACCGTCTCCGCGCGGGCGAGGATCTCCTTCGCCGACTCGAAGTCTTCGAAGGCCAGGTAGTAGTCGCCCAGCGCTACCAGCGCGCGGGTGCTCCGCGGGTCGAGCTCGGTGGCCTTCTTCAGCCGCGCCATCGCGTCGTCGTATTTCTTGTCTGCCAGGTACACGCGACCGGCCTGCGTCTGCACCGCCGCCTTCTCGAGCGTCGAGCCCAGCAGCTGCTGTCGCGCCGCCGCCTTCGCGGCGCCATCCGCGGTGAGGAAGTCCACCACCAACGCGAGGTCCGGGCGGCTCTCGCGCACCCTGGGCTGGGCATAGGCAGCGATGGCCGCGTCCCGGTCGGCGGTGGCGCCGCCGTGCTCGGCGAACAACAGCGCCTTCGCGTAGCCGTAGAGCGAGCGCGCCTCGACGCTGTCGTCGTCCATCGAGAGCGCCTGCTCCAGCGCCTTGAGGCCCGCGCCGTACTGCTCCTTCGTGTCGGCGTTGATGGCGGTGAGCCCCTTGGCCACCGCGGAGCCGAGCGTCTCGCCCTGGTTCTTCACCCGCGTGTAGAGAAACGAGCCGCCCAGCCCCAGCGCCACCACGGTGAGACCGACCCCGGCCAGCACCTTGGGGCCGTGCTTCTGCCAGAAGGTCTTGTTGGCCTTGGTGACCTCCAGCTTCGCGCGCAGCTCGCGCTCGTATTCCCGGGCGATGGCCTCGGTGGCGTGGGTGTTGAGGTCAGTGCGCGAGGAGTTGACCTGCGGCGGCTCCATCACCTCGTCGGGGATGTCGTCGAGCAACCCGCCACCGCCGCTGCCCGGCACCGGCGCCGGCGCGCCCCGGAGCACCGGGCCAGACGACAACCCGGGCATCTGGAACTCCGAGGTCGGCAGCTCCGACTGCGCGGAGATGACGTCGTCGAAGAGGCCGGCCGGAGCGGGAGGTCTCGGCGCCGGCGCTTCGGGCACCGCCTGCAACACCGGGGGGCCGGCGCGCGCCGCGTCGTCCGGCGGCGGCTCGGAGAGCTCCACGCCCACCACCACCGACGGCTCGGAGTCGTCGGAGAGCGGCGCGGGCGCCGCGGCCTGCTGCGGCGCGACAGCCTGCTGTTGGAGGCCCAGCGAGTCGAAGGTGCTGGTGAGCCCGTGCACGATGTCGGGCTCGGCGGGGCCGAAGCTGGCGAACGGGTCCGGCGGCTCCATCGTGGCCTGGATGAGCGGCAGCTCCTGCGTGGTGCGGTCGCCCGTCGGCGCCCCCACCGGCTCGCTGCCTGGCAGCTGCATCAACAC
>CALNBU010000600.1 GCA_937875615.1 uncultured Archangium sp. | reverse complement strand
GACGCTCACCACGCGGACCCCCGTTGTGCCGGCCAGCCCCGAGGAGAGGACGCGGCGCACGAAGGCCTCGGTCTCGCGCCCGGCGGTGCCGTTGCCGATGGCGATGGCGGCGGGCGGGTGCGCCTTCAGCAGCCGCGCCAGCTCCGCGCCCGCCTCGGCCTCGCGACCAGTGTGCGGGTAGATCGTCGCGTGCGTTACCACCCCGCCGCGCGCGTCGAGCACCGCGACCTTGCAGCCGGTGCGCAGGCCCGGATCGATGGCCACGACGGGCTGGCTGCCGAGCGGCGCCGCCAACAGCAGGGCCGTGAGGTTCTTCGCGAAGACGGCGATCGACTCCTCGTCGGCGCGGGCCTTCAGGGCGCGCCGGCGCTCACTCTCAAGCGAAGGGAGCAGCAGCCGGTCGATCGAATCGTCCATGGCCAGCGACAGCTCGCGGGCCAGCACCGGCGCGGCGCCGCGCTTCACGACGGCCTGGGCGACCAGGGCCCGCACGGTCGCCGCGTCCAGCTCCAGCGCGACCTTGAGCAGCCCTTCGGCTTCGCCGCGCTCGGCGGCCAGCACGCGGTGTGACGGCGCCTGGGTGGCGCGCTCGCGGCGGCCGACGTGGTCGACGTACCTGGCCAGCTCCGGGGCCTTCGACTTGCCGCGGGCGACGTCGACGACGAGGTCCGCCTGCTGCACGAAGAGCTCGCGCACCCGGGCGCGGAGCTCCGGCTTCTCGGCGATGGCCTCGGCGACGATGTCGCGGGCGCCGGCCCACACCGCGTCGGCGTCAGGCAGCACCTCGTCGGTCGAGACGAAGGGCCCCGCCAGCGCCTCGCGGGAGCCCGTGGCGGCCTGCGCCAGCAACGTGTCGGCGAGCGGTTGGAGCCCACGCTCCCGGGCCGTCATCGCGCGCGTGCGCCGCTTCGGCCGGTGCGGGAGGTAGAGATCTTCGAGCGCCGCGAGGGTGCTGGCGGCGGCCACGGCGCGCTCCAGCTCGGGCGTCAGGACGCCCTGGGTGCGGAGGCTGGTGAGGATGGTCGCGCGCCGCGCCTCTCTCGTCTCGACGATCTCCGCGTGCGCGGCGATCTTCGCGATGGCCTCGTCGTCGAGCCCGCCGGTCACTTCCTTGCGGTAGCGGGCGATGAACGGGACGGTCGCGCCGCCCTCGAGCAGCTCCAGCGTGGCGCCCACGCCGGCGAGCGGGAGCGACAGCTCCCGGGCGATGATCTCTGTGGTGTTCATGGCGCCGCAAGGTAGCAGGCGGCGCCGGCGCGCTCTCCGACGGTTTCGCTACAGGCGCACCGAGAGGCCGAGGGAGCTGCTGACGAGGCTGCTGACGCCGGCCGCGAAGTTGGGCACGGGGAGAAACACCCGCAGCGAGAGGCTCAGGGCGTCGGTGAGCCGGAGCCGGGCGTGCAGCATCGCCCCGAAGCTGAGCTCCGAGTTGGTGCCGCTGACGACCTGATCGATGCCGTGGGTGGCGTTGCGCAGCCGTCCGTGCGCGGTGAGGCCGGTCCACCCCACGAAGAGGTGCGTGCCGACGGTGAGGCGGAGCAGCCGCAGCCCGTGCCCCGCGGCGAGCAGCAGCTGCAGGCGGTGGTTGGCGCCGGACACCTCCGAGGGCACCAGGAAGCCGTCTCGAATCAACGGGTAGGGCTCGTTCTGGTAGCTGGCGATGAGGCCCAGCTCCAGGCCTCCGGAGATGCGTCGCCCACCCCAGGCGTGCCAGCGGGTGTCGAAGGCCGCCAGCCCGCCGAGCGCGAGGCGGTCGCTGACGCCGGCGATGAAGGCGAGCTCCAGCTCGTTCTCCC
>CALNBU010000599.1 GCA_937875615.1 uncultured Archangium sp. | reverse complement strand
CAGCGGGCCCGCCGGTTGTTGCTGCAGGAGGGCCGCTACGCGCCCGCCTACGACTCGTTGGAGCGGGAGCGCGCCGCGCTGGGCGACCGGGAGCTGGTGGAGCCGTACGTCGACTTCGCCGAGGCGCTGGTCAACTACCCGCAGGAGCACAAGCTGGCGACGAAGGCGCTGGTGCACGCGCTGGCCGTCGACGGCAAGCACGCGCGGGCGGCGGCGATTCAAAAGGAGCTGGGGAAGCTCGAGTACGTCTGGCGGGAGAAGATCAAGGCGCTCAAGACCCAGTCGCTCGAAGAGCGCGACCGGCGGGCGGCGGCGCGCCTCTCGCTGCAGGTCGCGCGGCTCTACGCGTTCTACGAGCCCGACGTCGTCGACAAGGTGAAGGAGGCCATCGACCGCTGCTTCGCGCTCTGGCCGGCGATGCCCGACGCGCTCGACCTGCTGGAGCAGGTGGCGACCCGGGCCGGCGACGTGCGGGTGGCGCTGACGGTGTTCTCGAAGCTGGCCGGAGACACCCGCGACAAGCAGGCGAAGGTCGACCTCCACCTGCGCATCGGGCAGGTGCTGCTCTCGAAGCTCAACGACGCGGCCGGCGCGGCCGACGCCTTTCATCAGGCGACGCAGGTCGACCCCGCGCGCCCCGAGGCGGCGGAGCTCGCCAGCGAGTCCCTCATCTCCGCCGGGAAGGTGGCGGAGGGGATGGCGGTACTCGAGCGGCACCTCGCCACGCTCCAGGACAAGCACGCGCAGGTGGCGCTCCGACTCAACCTCGCCGACCTCAGCCTCAAGCTGCTGAAGGACGCCGCGCTCGCGCGGACCCACGTGGAGGCGGCGCAGCGGTTGGACCCTCACAACGCGCAGGTGGCCTTCCGGCTGGTCAGCGCGCTGGCGGACGACGGGCGGCTCGACGAGCTGTGGCCGTTGCTGGAGCTGGCGGCCTCGGCGCCCCGGCCACTGGCCGATCGCGTCGCGCTCTGCGAGCTGGTGGCGATGCTCGCGGAGGAGGCCGACGATGCGGGCCGCGCCTTCGTCGCGCTGTCGCTGGCGCTGCCGTTGGCGCCGTCGCGGCCCATGCTGGTCTCGTCGCTGGAGGCCGCGGCCGAGAAGGCGGGCACGCAGGGCGAGCTGGCGCTGGCGCTCCGCCGCGCGGCGCAGGTGGCCTCGGGCGACGCGCAGGTGGCGCTGTGGCGCAGCCTGGGGCGATTGCTCCAGCGCATCGGTCGGCCGGTGGAGGCCCAGGAGGCCTGGCTGGAGGTGCAGAAGCACCACCCCGATGACGCCGAGGTGTCGTCGGCGCTCACCGCGATGCGCAAGGCGCTGGCGGAGGAGCCGCAGGATCCCCGCTCGAAGCTGGAGGCCGAGGCGCGCAAGCTGGAGGCCTCGGCGGCGGACCCGGCGGCGGCCGCCGCGGTGTACCGGAAGATCCTCGAGCTCGACGCCGACAGCGTGCCCACCCTGAAGAAGCTGGGCGCGGCGGCGGCGAACCTCGGCGCGTGGGAGGAGGTCGCGTCGGTCGCGGAGCGCCTGCTGGCCCTGGCCGACTCTCCGGCGGAGCGTCAGGAGTGGAGATCTCGCCTCGCCCAGCTCTACGCGGAGCGGCTCAACCGCAGGGAGGACGCGGCCAAGCTCTACCTCAACCTCCTCGAGGACGGGAACGGTGAGGCGGCGGTGGTCGGTGGCCTCGAGCGGCTCGCCTCGCAGGGCGTGCGCCAGGGCGACATTTCTCGCGCGCTGGGGCCGGTGTACGCGCGGGCCGGCGACTACCAACGTCAGGCCGCGTCGCTGTTGGTGCAGCTCTCGTCGGTGACCGACCGCGACGAGCAGAAGGGCCTGCTGTCGCTGCTGGCGGAGACCAATGAAAAGCGTCTGCTCGACGAGCGCGCCGCCTTCGACCTCCGGCTGCGCGGGTTGCAGCTCGACCCCGCCGATTCCACCTTCCGCGCCGAGGCGCTGAGGTTGGGTCGGGCGGTGAAGGCGGAGCAGGAGCTCTCCCGCACCTTCACGGAGCTGGCTGGCAAGACGGGAGACCAGTCGCTGGCGGTCTCGCTCTCGCTCGAAGCGGCGGAGCTGGCGGAGGAGGCCGGCGCCGTCGACGAGGCGGCCGCCGCGCTCAAGAAGGGCCTGGAGAAGTCGCCGGAACACCGCGAGCTGCTG
>CALNBU010000598.1 GCA_937875615.1 uncultured Archangium sp. | reverse complement strand
ACCCAGATTCTCCCCCTCGACTCCGGCGCGCCCTCGGTGTGGCTCGACGGGCACCGGCGGGAGGACGTGGTGGTGAACGTGAGCCCCACGCGCGCCTTCGCCGCCGCCACCGTGGCCCACGGCCGGGTGGGCATCGACGTGTGCGACCACGCCGACGGGCACCGCCTGGAGCGCATCGCCGGGCGCGTGTTGAGCGACGGTGAGGCCGAGGCCTGCGGGGCCTTCGCCACCGCGGAGAACGGCGCGGCGGTGTGGGCGCTCAAAGAGGCGGGGCTCAAGTTGTTCATCGGCGGGGTCTTCGACCCGGGCGCCCGCGCCATCTTCGTGGAGTCGCTGCAGCCGCCCCGCGTCCGCGCGCCGGTGCGCATCCGCGCGGCCCTGCTCCAGTTGCCCGGCGCCGCGCTTGCGATTGCCCGGGACGCACCCCAGGTGCCAACGTCTCCCTCTCTCTTTCTCCCCGAGGTCCCGACATGAAGAAGCTGACCGTGCTGTTCACGCTGTGCCTGGGGCTCCCCGCCCTCGCCGCCGACAAGGTCATCAGCGTCACCTTCGCGTCCGTGGCGGCCACGCCCAGCAAGTCGGGCGAGACGCTCGACCCCAGGCTGTTCTCCTTCGGCAAGGCGGTGCCCGGCGCGATCTCGGCCAGCGCGTCGGTGTAGTGGCGGAGGAGACCTCGAACGCCAGCAGCAACGGGCTGGGCAAGTCCAAGGAGGACGCCTGCCGCTGGGCGCTGCTCAGCAGCCTCCTCAAGTTCCAGGCGCAGGCGAAGCAGCGCGGCAAGAAGGTGGTGGGCCTGCGCACCTACGCCGGGACCACCGAGGGCGCCTCGAAGGACAACCTGGTGTGCCTGGCGGGCTCCATGGTGGTGCGCAGCAGGGTGGTCGCCGGCTACAAGTGACGGAGAAAGCCCGGCCAAAAACTCGACGCGCGACAGGCCTGTGTCACCGTCTGGCGCATGACGACGCGCAGAAGCTCCATCCGCCGCACGCTCCGCCTCCCGCTCTCGTTGGGGCGCCGGCTCCCGGCGTTGACCGCCGACGTGTCCAGGGGCGGCTTCCAGGCTGAGCTGCCGCAGGTCTTTCTCCCCGGCAGCAAGGTCCACGGCTACTTCCTGGTGGGCGAGGCCGAGGTGGCGTTCCAGGGCACCGTGACCTGGGCCCAGGCCGGCGACCCGCGCCTGTCCATCTTCAGCCGGGTGGGCGTGCGCTTCGACGCGCTGCCCCGCGAGCTGGACTCGCTGCTGCGCGCGCAGGAGCGCCGCCCGCGCAAGCTGAAGAAGGCCTGACCGTGACCGCGCCCCGACGGGCCCGTGCGCAGCAGGTGACGCTGGCGCTGTCGGTGGTGCTGGCCGTGGCCCTGGGGGCCATCGTCTACTTCGCGGTCACCAGCCTCCCCTACCTCGCGACCTCGCCCTCCACCGACCCGCACTTCGGCGCGCTCAACGCCTGCGTGCTGGCCGCGCTGCCCGAGCGCGTGGGCTTCGCCGTGTCGCGGGACGCCAGCCGGGTGACCGCCTTCTCTCCGGGACGGCTGGTGGAGTGTGCGGGCACGCCGCCGCAGGCCACCGTCCACGAGCGCGCCGGCGTCACACTCGCCGCCTACGACGCCACCGGCGCGCTCTGGACCGCCACCGCCGCCGGGCTCTGGCAACTGGGCGCTGCGGGCTGGGTGGAGCGCGGCCACGCCGGCGTCAGCGCGCTGGTGGGGGCCGCCTTCGGGGTGGTGGCGCTCGAGGCCGACGGCACCCTGGTGGCGCTCAAGGCCGATGGCTCGGTGAGCGCGACGCGCGCGCTGCCTTCTTCCCGGGAGGTGAAGCTGGCGACCAACGCCGACGGCGCGCTGGTGGCGCTGTGGGGTGGCGGCCGGCTCACCATCGTCAACTCGGTGACGCTGGAGTCGACGCGCGCGGAGGTGGGCTGCGCGGTGCGGAACGTGTGGTGGCGACCGGAGCCGCCGCTCTTCCTCGCCGACTGCGGAGACCTCACCTTCGAGGTCCACGCGCTCACCTCCGAGAGCGCGCTGATGCCGGCGCGCGCCCGCTCGACCGCCACCTTGAGCGGCCCCGGCGGGCTCTACGTCACGCCCTGCGATGCCCTGCCCTGCACCACCGAGACGGTGCGCTAGGCCCGCACCTCGGCGAAGAGCGCGTCGACCATGTTCAACGCCACCGCCGCCGCAGGCACCCCGGCCACCGCGCGCACCTCGCTGAGCTCCTCGTTCGTCAGCTCCCGGCGGAGGGTGTGCAACGCCTCGCGGCGCTCCACCTCGACCAGGGCGCGCTCGGCGGGGCTCAGGCGCGTCTGCAGCCATTCGTCGATGGCCCACGAGAGCTCCGCGTGGCGCGTCTCGTCTTCCGCGACGCGCGAGAACACCGCGCGCACCTCGGCGTCGTCGGCCCGCGCCGCCTGGTAGTGCGCCACCGCCGCGCCGAAGGTCTCGCGCACGCAGCCCTCGCGCGCGTTGTCGAGGGCCAGGTCGAGCAACGTCCGGCGCGGCAACGGCCGCACCTCCGGCGTGGTGACGCGACCGCCGAAGCGGCAGGTCAGGGTGGCCATCAACTGGGTGTGCAGCACCTCGTCGATAGCGGAGGCGCGCGCGGCCCGACGCAGCGGCTCCGGAGCGGCGAAGGCCTCCAGCTCGTCGTGGAGCTGGTCGAAGGCCGGCACCGAC
>CALNBU010000597.1 GCA_937875615.1 uncultured Archangium sp. | reverse complement strand
GCCGCCGCGCCGCCGGACCTCGTCGACCCCGTCGAGGCACCCGACGCTGGAACGGAGGCCTTCGACGCCGGCGTCGCCGCCGACGCGGGGCACGGGCCGCCGTGGCCGGTGGTGTTCCTCCACGGGATGGCCGGCTGGACCACGATCGGCCTGGGGCCTGTGCAGCTCTCGTACTTCCGCGGCGTCGACGAGGCGCTCGAGGCGGCCGGCGAGCGCGACGTCTTCTTTCCCCAGGTCTCGCCCTACGCGGGCTCCGCAGCCCGGGCCGCGCAGCTAGTGCCGCAGCTCACGGAGATCCTCGAGCGCACCGGCGCCCGGAAGCTGCACCTCGTGGCCCACAGCCAGGGCGGCCTCGACGCGCGGCTGCTGGTCAGCCCCGCAGGCCTCGACTTCGGCGCCCACGTGGCGAGCATCACCACCGTCAGCACGCCCCACCACGGCACCCGCGTGGCCGACCTCGCCCTGACGGTGCTCGGCAAAGACGAGCCGTCGTTCATCAACCCCGCCGTCGAGGCGCTGGTCTCGCTCCTCGGGTACAGTTTCTCTTCGCTCGACGACGCCGGAGAGAGCGCGCTGCGGGTGCAGCTCATCGACCTGAGCCAGGCCGGCGCCACCGCCTTCAACGCCGCCTACCCCGACGCCCCGGGCGTCCGCTACGAGAGCTACGCGGGCCGCACCAACCTGCGCACCGGGAGGACGGCCTGCGCCGACAGCGCGCTCTCGAACGACCCCTGGGATCTCGACCCCACGCACCCCGCGCTCCAGTTGACCGCCACCACGCTCGAAGGGAACCCGCTGGACCCCGACGTCAACGACGGGCTGGTGACGGTGGAGAGCGCGCGCTGGGGCACCTTCGTGCGGTGCGTCGCCGCGGACCACCTCGACGAGATGGGCATGAACCTGGGCATCAGCTTCGACGCGCCCCGCTTCTACGTGCGGCTGGTGGAACGCCTACGCGCGCAGGGCGGGTAGCGGCCGGAAACTGGGGTAAGAATCGCGCCGTGTCGCTGGAGCTGACCACCAACGTCCGCGGTCGCACCGTGCGCAACTGCCGCATCGACGCGTTCCCCTCGACCTCGGAGATCGAGAGCGATGGCGCGCGGTTGATCAACCTCGCCGGAGAAGATCTCCTCGGCCTGGGGAGCGACGCGCGCGTGCGCAACGCGGCCGCCGCGACGCTCAAGGATCATGGCCTCTCGCCGGCGCCCGACGGCCGTCTCCAGGCCGGCTTCGAGGCGCGGGCCGCCACCCTGCTGGGCGTGGAGGCCGCGCTGCTCATCGACCACGAGAGCTCCCTGCTCAACCTGCTGCCCTCGTGGAGGCTGCTGTCCGAGGCCCGCGGGCGACGGCCGCTGGCCGACGCCGCGGTGATCTCCACGCCCGAAGAGGCCGAGCGGGTGCTCGTGGATCCACAGCTCCTCGGGCTGGTGCTCGAGGCGGTGTACACGCGGGAGGGCGATCTCTCGGTCATCCCGCGCTACGCCGAGGTGTGCCAGCGGCACCACGCACAGCTCATCGTGGTCGACGACGGGCTCGGCGTGCTGGGGCCCAGCGGGGGTGGGGCCGTCGATCACCTCTCGCTCCAGGCGCAGCTCGCGCTGCGCGTGACGCCCCTGGGCGCGGCCATCCCCGGCACCGGCGCGCTGGTGCTGGGCGCCGCGGCGCTCATCGAGCCGCTGCGCGGCGTCTTCCCCTCCCCGCCCGCGGCGATGGCCGCCGCCTCGCTCAAGGCGTTGGAGCTCTCGGTGGGAGAGCCGGCCCGGCGCGCCCGACTCTTCGACGTCACCCAGCGCCTGCTGGGCGGGCTGCGCGCGCGCGGCCTCGACACCGGCCCCTGCGTCACCCCGTGGGTCCCGGTGTGGTTGGGCGACGAGGCGCTCTGTATCCAATGGCTCGCCGCGCTGGCGGAGCACTCCGTCGCCTGCCGCGGTTGGATAGCCGGCCCCCGCTCGCGCCTGCTGCTCACCCCGACCGCGACCTTGAACGACGGCCAGCTGCAGCAGGTGCTCGAGGTCTTCGAGCGCCTGGCCAGAAAGCTCGGGCTGCCCGACGCGAGCTCCGTCTCCCGGCAGGCCCCCACCCTGGCCCGCCCCGGCAGCTACGCCATGACCGCGCCGGCCGCGCTGCACTGGACCAC
>CALNBU010000596.1 GCA_937875615.1 uncultured Archangium sp. | reverse complement strand
AGGTGGCCAACGCCTTCGAGGCGGTCGAGCGCGGCGCGCCGCTGGCCGAGGCGCTCGGCGAGCCGCTGGAGCAGCTCTACGCAGAGGTGATGGTGCTGGCCTCGGCCGCCGACGGCAAGGTCGAGCAGGCGGAGGTGGACGCGATGCTCGAGAACCTCTCGGGGCACCCGGTCTTCCGTGAGACCTCCGCCGACCTGGCCCGCGGCTACATCCGCGAGGCCCTGGAGAACCTGAAGACCTGGGGGCTCCCGGCGCGCCTGGTGACGCTCGCGCAACACCTGACCACCTCGGCGCGGCGCCGCGCGGCGTACCAGCTCGCCTCCCGCGTGGTGCACGCCAAGCCCACCCCCGCGCCGCAGGAGCTGCAGGTGCTGGAGCTGCTGGCCGCGGCCTTCGGTTTGCCGGATGATGAGGTCGCCCGCCTCACCATGGAGAGCTGACGTGAAAGGCCAGGCCCGCACCAACCTCCGCTTCGCCCTGCCCTCCGCGCTGGGCGCGCAGGCGCAAGACCGCGTGGCGCCGCTGCAGGCGCACCTCGCCGCCTCGCTGGGCCGGGAGACCGAGGTGGTGGTGAGCCCGACCTACGAGCAGCTCGCGCGCGAGCTGTTGTCGGGCAAGGTGGACGCGGCCTGGGCCCCGCCCTTCGTCTGCGCGCGCATCGAGGCCATGGGGGTCCGGGTGCTGGTGCGCGGCGTGCGCGCCGGCGCCTCGGTGTACCGCGCGGCCCTGCTGACGAAGCGCGACTCCACCCTGACGGTGAAGACGCTCGCCGGCGCCCGCGCCGCGTGGACCGACCGCGACTCCGTGGGCGGCTACCTCTTGCCGATGGCGTGGCTGCGAGACCAGGGCGTCGACCCCGGGAAGGCCTTCGCAGACCAGACCTTCGCCGGCAGCTACCGCGCCGCGCTGGAGGCCGTGTTGAACGGCGAGGCCGAGGTGACCTCGGTGTTCGCGCGCGCGGGACAGACCGGCGTCACCGGCGTCGAAGAGGTGTGGCCCGGTCAGGAGTCGGAGTTCCGCGTGCTGGGGCTCACCGACGAGGCGCCCAACGACGGCGTCGCCGTGTCGATGAGCGCCAACGCCCAGCTGGTGAGCGACCTCGAGAAGACGCTGCTGACACTGCAGCAGAGCGAGGCGGGCGCGCAGCTGCTCTCGAACTGCTTCCACGCCGACCGCTTCGAGCTGGCGCCGCGCATGGGCTACCGCGCGCTGTACCGCGTGGCCCTGGCCAGCCTCTGAAGGCGGCCGCTCAGGCCATCAACCGGCGCACCAGCCGCTCCGCGAAGTCGACGCTGGCCTCGAGCTGCGGCACGTCGATGTTCGACCAGGTGTCGGTGGGGTAGTGGTACTCGCGCGGCGCGCCGATGGCCTCGTCCACACAGGTCAACGACGCCGCGTTCCACCCCCGCACCACGAAGGGCAGCGCGTCGGTGGCCCCGGTGGGGATGACGAAGCGAGGCACCTGCAGCGGGCCCGCGGCGCTGGTGGCCTCGATGGCCGCGGCGATGCCAGCCGGCACGGCGATGCGCCACAGCTCGCCCTCTTCGACGTACCGCAGGGTGCCGTTCGAGAGCGTGTCGAGGCCCAGCACCACCGTCTCGTCCTTCTTCCAGGCGCCCGACCGCTCCAGCTGCTCCGCGAGGCGGATGGCGCCGCCGGTGCCGGCCTCCTCGCAGCCGGTGATGACGATGACCAGCTCCACGTCGTCGGGCTGCGCGTCAGACAGCCGGTGCGCCAGCTCGACGCAGGTGCTGCAGCCCGAGAGGTTGTCACAGGCGCCGGGCACCACCCTGTTGCGCAGCACCACGTCGAGGTTGAGCACCACCACCACCAGCGCCGGAATGGTCAGCGCCAGCCGCAGCCAGTCGGGCGCGTACCAGATGGCGGCGAAGCCCAGCGCGTCGGTCAGCGCCAACGACGCCACCGTCAGCACCACCAGCCCCAGCTGCTTCTTGAACCAGCCGAAAGGCCGCGGCGGCTCCTTCGTGGCCAGGCGAATCATGGTGGGGTGGAAGAGGAAGCCGGTGAAGGCCGCGTCGGCGTGCGCCAGCAGCACCACGCGGCGCCGCAGCGCGCCCTTCGCCGGTCGCACCGCGACCAGGTTCTGAGAGTTGGCCTTCGGCAGGAAGCTGCGCACCGGAGAGGCCCGCCGCAGCGACTCCAGCAGGTAGGAGCCGGCCGCCAGCGCGTGCAGCAGGAAGGCCACCAGCGGCCAGTGCAACACCACCCCGCACACCGTGCCCAGCACCGCCAACCCGAAGGTCACCAGCAGGCCGAGGTAGAGGTGCTGCGGAAACTGGAACGCCCGCCAGTCGAGCTGGAAGCC
>CALNBU010000595.1 GCA_937875615.1 uncultured Archangium sp. | reverse complement strand
CCTGGCGCAGCAGCTCCAGCCCGCGCAGCGGGTTCACCGCCGTCAACACGCGGTAGCCGTTGCGCCGGAGGAACGCCCCCAGCAGGTTGAGCGTGGCCTCGTCGTCGTCCACGACCAGAATGGTGATCTCCCCCGGGGCGCCCATGCGCGGCATGGTTTAGCACGAAACCGGCCGGGCCCCTCAGCCCCTCGTCACCTGCCAACACGGCCCATGCAGCGCCGGCGCAACGCGGGTAGATCCTCCGGCCCATGAACTGTGATGAAGCGCTCGACGCGGCCGGCGCCGCCTTCGAAGACGGGGAGCTCGAAGAGGCCCTTCGGCTGCTCCAGCTGGTGGCCGCGCAGCGCCCCGCCGAGCCGAGGCTGCTCGAACTGCAGGGCCTGGTGTACGCCGAGCTGGGAGACGCCGACGCCGCAGACCGCGCCTCCGAAGCGCTGCTGCGGCTCGAACCGGACAACGTCACCGCGCTGCTGACCGCCGCCGACGCCAGGATCCGCGACAGCGCCGAAGACGGCTCCCGCGTCGAAGCGGGCCTGGCGCTGCTCGACCGCGCCGCGCCGCTCGCCCGACGCGAGGCGCTGGCGCAGTTCGAGCGGGCGCTCGCCCTCGACCCCGAGTTGGGTGAGGCCCGCCTGGAGCGCGCCATCGCCCTCTTCGAGCTGGGCCGCGTCGCCGAGGCCCGGCCGGTCTTCGAGGCGCTCGCCAGGGACTGGCCCGACGAGGCCTGGTCCTACCACTACCTCGCGCTCCTCGCGGAGCGCCGCGGGGAGGATCCACAGCCGCTCTTCGCGCGCGCCCGCACCCTGGCGCCCGAGGAGTTCCCGCCTCCGGTCCACCTGAGCGAAGAGGCCTTCGACGCCGCGGTGAAGGCCGCCATCGAGGCGCTCCCCGCCCACGCCCGGCTCCAGCTCGACAACGTCACCATCGACGTGCAGCCGCTGCCCGACGACGACGAGCTCCGGGAAGGCCTCTCGCCCACCATCCTCGGCGTCTTCCAGGGCACGCCCCTCGACGAGCGCCTCGACACCCACGCCGAACACCACCACACCGCCCGCATCGTGCTCTTCCAGAAGAACCTGGAGCGCTTCGCCCGCACCCACGAGGCGCTGCTCGAGGAGATCCGCATCACCGTGCTGCACGAGGTGGGGCACCTGCTCGGCCTCGACGAAGACGAGCTCCGGGACCGGGGACTCGACTGAATTACCAAGCAACATCAAGAACTTAGGCTATTTTCCATAGGCAAACCCGCGACAAAAAGCTATATCGCCGTCCGTGAAAGAGCGGTTCGCGTCCATCGACGCCAAGACGAAGAAGCTGCGAGAAGTGCTGACGCGCAAGAGCCCCGAGGCGACGGACTTCCTCGACAAGCTCGAAATGGCGTGGGTGCACCACGACTGCGCGCTCGAGGGCTCCATCTATTCGCCGACGGAGCTCACCGCCGCGCTACACCCCGGCGCGGTGGTGGCCGAGGCGTCGCTGCTGCCCATCGTCTGGGAGATCCGCAACCACAAGGCGGCGGTGGACTTCATCCGCGATGAGACGAAGCACAGCAAGAAGCACGGCGCCATCACCATGACGCTGGTGCGGCGCATCCACGATCTGCTCTCCGGCAACACCCCCGAGGCGCAGACCGCGCGCGCCCAGGCCGAGCGCCGCGAGCGCACCGAGAAGGAGCTCTCGAAGGAGCGCGAGAAGTTCGGCTTCCGGAAGGACATCCCGCTCCACAAGACGTACCTCCACGAGATCGCCCAGCCCAACAAGGTGCAGCCGCAGCTCGAGAAGCTCCTCGACTGGACCGCCACCAGCGAGTTCCGCGAGTTCCACCCCATCCTCCAGGGTGCGCGCGTGCAGCACGAGTTCATCAAGATCTTCCCCTTCACCGACACCAGCGGAAAGATCGGCCGGATGCTGACCAACTACATCCTGCTGCGGAACAACTACCAGCCG
>CALNBU010000594.1 GCA_937875615.1 uncultured Archangium sp. | reverse complement strand
GGTGGAGCGGGTGGCCATCGTCGCCACCGACGTCAGCCGCGAGGAAGACGTCAGCCGGGCGGTCGACCTCGCGGTGCAGCGCTTCGGAGGCCTCGACGTGATGGTGGCCAATGCGGGCGTGGAGGGGCGGGTGGCGCCGCTGGCCGACTACCCGTTGGAGGCCTTCGACAGGTTGATGGCGATCAACGTGCGCGGCGCGTTCTTGTCCATCAGGGCGGCGGCGCCGCACATCGCGAAGCGCGGCGGAGGCAGCATTCTGGTCACCTCTTCGGTGGCGGGGTTGGTGGGCTCCCGCGGGCTGGCGCCCTACGTGGCGAGCAAGCACGCGGTGATGGGGCTGGTGAAGAGCGCCGCCATCGAGCTGGGGCCGGAGCGCATTCGCGTGGTGGCCATCAACCCCGGCCCCATCGAGAACCGCATGATGCGCTCCATCGAGGCGCAGGCGGCGCCGGGCGCGGCCGAGTCGGTGAAGAAGGGCTTCGAGGCCACGGTGCCGCTGGGCCGCTACGGCACCAATGAGGAGATCGCCGCGCTCGCCGCCTTCCTGGCCAGCGACGAGGCGGGGTACTGCACCGGCACCAGTTTCGTCGCCGATGGCGGCATGACGGCGGCATAAGGCGCGCATGGCACACGAAGGACTCACCTCGACGGAAGCGGCGCGGCGGCTGGCGGAGCACGGCCCCAACGAGCTCCAGCGCGCGGAGGCCACCAGCCCGCTGGTGTTGCTGCTGGCGCAGTTCAAGAGCCCGATGATTCTGCTGCTCGTCGGCGCCGCGGTGGTGTCGGGCGCGCTGGGCGAGGTGCCGGAGGCGGTGGCCATCATCGCCATCGTGGTCATCAACGCCGTGGTGGGCTTCGTGCAGGAGTTCCGCGCCGAGAAGGCCGTGCACGCGCTGCGCGACATGACCGCGCCGCGCGCGCGGGTGCTGCGCGACGGCCAGGCCACGCAGCTCCCCGCCAGCGAGGTGGTCCCCGGTGACGTGCTGTTGCTCGAGGGAGGCGACGTGGTGGCGGCCGACGCGCGGGTGTTGGAGGCGCACGCGCTGACCACCGTGGAGGCCACGCTGACGGGCGAGTCGGTGCCGGTGGAGAAGGACACCACGCCCAGCCGCGCCGAGGCGCCGCTGGCCGAGCGCCATGATCAGGTCTTCATGGGCACCGCGGTGGCCAACGGCTCCGGGGCCGCGCTGGTGCTGGCCACCGGCCCGGCGACGGAGCTGGGGAAGATCGCCCACCTGCTGGCCACCGCCACCGAGCAGCAGACGCCGCTGCAGGCGCAGCTGGAGAAGGTGGGGCGCTCGCTCATGTGGCTGTGCCTGGGCATCGTCGCGCTGGTGGCGCTGCTGGGCTTCTTTCGCGGCACGCCGTGGCTGGAGCTGTTGACGTCGTCCATCTCGCTGGCGGTGGCGGCGGTGCCCGAGGGGTTGCCGGCGGTGGTGACCATCGCGCTCGCCATCGGGGTGCAGCGCATGGCGGCGCAGCAGGTGCTGGTGCGCAAGCTGCCGTCGGTGGAGGCGCTGGGCAGCGCCACCGTCATCTGCACCGACAAGACGGGCACGCTGACGAAGGGCGTGATGAGCGTGCGCGAGGTGTGGGGCGACGAGCGCGCGGTGGTGCTGGCCGGCGCCAGCTGCTGCGACGCGGAGCTGACGGACAAGGGCGCGGTGGGAGACCCCACCGAGGTGGCGATCCTCGAGAAGGCGCGCAGCCTGGGCATCGAGCGCGGCGACCTCGAGCGAAGCAACGCGCGCACCCGCGTCTTCCCCTTCGATTCGGTGCGCAAGCGCATGTCGATTCAGCGCGCCGACGGGGTGCTGTACGTGAAGGGGGCGGTGGATTTCCTGCTGCCGCTCTGCGTGGCGGGCGTCGAGGGCGCGGCCGAGAAGAACGCGGAGATGGGCGCGCGCGGCCTGCGGGTGCTGGCGGTGGCGCGGGGGACCGACGAGGA
>CALNBU010000593.1 GCA_937875615.1 uncultured Archangium sp. | reverse complement strand
CGCGGTGCGGATGTTCCTCGACTCCGGGCGCAAGTTCATCCCGCTGAAAGACGGCTCCTTCGCAGAGGCCGACATCGACGAGCTCCAGCGCGTGGCCACGCTGCTGGAGGAGGCGGGCGCGCTGCCGGGCAAGACCCGCACCCAGCTGCCGCTCTTTCACGCCACCGCGCTCGACCTGCTCGCCACCATCGGTGATGTGGAGATCGAGGGGAAGGCGCGCAAGGCCATGGCCGAGCTGCGGGAGATCGACGGCATCCCGCCGGTGAAGACGCCCGAGGGGCTCCAGGCGGAGCTGCGCCACTACCAGGAGGCGGGCCTCTCCTGGCTGTGGTTCCTCTTCAAGCACGGACTGTCCGGCGTCCTGGCCGACGACATGGGTCTGGGCAAGACGGTGCAGGCGCTCTCGCTGTTGCTGAAGATCAAGAAGGAGAAGGGCGCGCAGCCCAGCCTGGTGGTGGCGCCCACCTCGGTGCTGCCCAACTGGGAGCGGGAGACCGAGCGCTTCGCGCCGGAGCTGAAGGTGCTGGTGTGGCACGGCGCCGACCGCCGCGAGAACTTCGAGCAGCTGGCGCAGGCCGACGTGGTGCTGACCAGCTACGCGTTGATCCGCCGGGATCTCGAGGAGCTCAAGAAGGTCGACTTCCGCACGGTGATCCTCGACGAGGCGCAGAACATCAAGAACGCCGACTCGGCCACCGCGCTGGCCTGCAAGTCGATGAACGCCGACCACCGCATCGCGCTCACCGGTACGCCGCTGGAGAACCGCCTGGCGGAGCTGTGGAGCCTCTTCGACTTCCTCATGCCGGGCTTCCTCGGCAACGCGGAGAACTTCCACGACCGCTACGAGCACCCCATCTCGGTGCAGGGCGACACCGAGACCCGCGATCGCCTCAAGAAGCGAATCCACCCCTTCATCCTCCGGCGCCTCAAGACCGAGGTGGCGAAGGATCTCCCGCCCAAGACCGAGGTGGTCACCTGGGTCGACATGGACCCCGGCCAGCAGGCGCTGTACCGCGAGGTGCTCGAGGAGAGTAAGCGGAAGGTCTACGACTCCATCGACAAGATCGGCTTCAACAAGTCGCGCATCTCGATCCTCTCCGCGCTGATGAAGCTGCGCCAGGTGTGCTGCGACCCGCGGCTGCTCAAGCTCCCGCCGGGCACCGCGCTGCCTCCGTCGGCGAAGCTGGAGCGCTTCTCGGAGCTGGTCGACGAGCTGATCCGCGAAGATCACCGGGCGCTGGTGTTCAGCCAGTTCACCGAGATGCTCGAGCTGCTGACCACGCAGGCCGACGAGAAGAGCCTCAAGTACCTCTACCTCGACGGCCGCACCAAGGACCGCATGGGCAAGGTCGACGCCTTCAACGCGCCCGACGGCCCGCCGGTGTTCTTCATCTCGCTCAAGGCCGGCGGCACCGGCCTCAACCTGACCGCCGCCGACTACGTCATCCACTACGATCCCTGGTGGAACCCGGCGGTGGAGGACCAGGCCACGGATCGGACCCATCGCATCGGTCAGACGCGCGCGGTGTTCTCGTACAAGCTCATCACCCGCGGTACCGTGGAAGAGAAGATCCTCGGGCTGCAGCAGCGCAAGCGCGAGCTGGCGCAGGGCGTGCTGGGCACGGACACCGACGTGGGCAAGGCGCTGACGGAGCGGGACGTCGAGGAGCTCTTCGCCTTCGAGAGCTGAGGCGCCGCGGCGCTTCCGCTGACAGCAGAACCCCCATTGAGTCGAACAGGGGGGTTGTGGCATGGTGTCCCACATGCCCCAGGTCAATGGAACCCGCACCCCGACGACGCCGTCCAACACGCCGTCCGACTCCTACCGGGTCGCCAGCGGCGACTCGATGTCGCGCATCGCGCAGCGGCACGGAGTGACCGTGCAGCAGCTGGTCGACGCGAACGCCGCGCGGTACCCGTCGTTGACCACGAACGCCTCGAACATCCAGGTCGGCTGGACCCTGAGCATCCCGTCGGGGCGCGCGCCGCAGACCCCCCAGACGCCCACGCCCCAGGCCCCGGCCGGCTGGGCGCCGCGGTCGAACAACAACGTGGTGCTGGTGGGCATGAACGAGAGCTCCGCGCACGAGGCTGATCATCTGCGCAGCCGCGGCGCCAACGTGACGCACGTCAAGGACGCGAAGGTGAACGACACCATCACCACGCGCGACGCCTACGGCAACTCTCAGACGCACGACCTCAGCTCGAAGGAGGGCAGCACCGCCTTCGCGTTGACGCTCGGGCTCCCGGCGGAGCAGACGCAGAAGATCGCCGACGTCATCCACCGCTCCGGGGCGGACAGCCGCGACGAGCTGGCGCAGCTGGCGCAGGTGTGGGCGCAGGCCGAGCGCGGCGGGCAGATGCCTTCGCGCATGGTGCTGTCCGGCCACAACGTGGGCTCCGGGGTGTGGGGTGACCACAACGGAAAGCTGTCCTTCGACACGCTGGGGCAGCTGGCCGAGGCCATGCCGCGCGCGGCGCGCTCGGTCGAAGATCTCCACCTCTCGGCCTGCTACTCGGGCGGCGAGCCCCTGATGGACAAGTACCGCGCGATGTTCCCCAACGTGAACACCATCTGGGCCTACACCGGCTCGGCGCCCGGCTCGTACTCCGGGGCGACGGCGCACCTGGGCCGCTGGGAGTCGGCTACGCGCGGCACGAAGGAGTCGCTGTCTCGCGAGCTCGCGGCCGGCACGCGCAAGGGCGAGAACGTGTCGGTGTGGAGCAAGGCGCACGGCTACATGGACGGCTCACCGCAGGCGCCGCTCTCCGAGGTTCGGGACGTGGTGGCGCGGGGGCAGGCCACCTTCGAGCGGTTCAACTCCGGCGCGGAGAAGGTGAGCGACCCCCAGACCGGCGCGCTGCGCAGCTTCTACAACGACGTGCAGCGGCTCCTGCAGCACCCGGAGCTGCCGGCCAGCGAGCGCCGCGGCCTCGAGGTGCAGCGCGACGCCACCATCCGCCTGCTGTACTACTCGAAGACCGTGGCCGGGAACTTCCAGAACGCCCACGGCGCGCAGCTGCGGGCCGGCTTCGAGTCCCTCGGCCTCGAGGTGCCCGACTTCAAGTCGCTCTCGCGCGCCGACGCGTTGGCGGCGATCGCCACCTTCGAGCAGAAGTTGGCGGGCACGTCGCCGGCGCCCGACGCCGCGAGCCGGTTGGCGCCGCTGCTGACCGACGGCCTGCGCGATCTCCGCGCGTCGGCCATCCCCGAGGCCTGGATCTGACCGGTCGTCAGGCGGGCTCGTCGCGTTCGGCGGCGAGCAGGCGCTCGATGGCAAGAGAAGAGGCGGCGGGG
>CALNBU010000592.1 GCA_937875615.1 uncultured Archangium sp. | reverse complement strand
GTGTTCTGCGCGATCGACGCGCGGAGCTGCAGCGCGCCCCGCGTCAGCCCCCGGTCTAGCCGCAGCGTGTAGTTGGGAGCCCAGCGCGCGCCCGGCACCCGGTACTCCAGCGCCAGCGTCAGCGCCCCGGCGGGCGGTTGGTCCAACGTCACCCGGGCGACGCGCCACACCCGGGCCCGCTCCGCGCGCACCGCCGTCGACGCCTCCCGGAGGCGTTGTTCGCGCAGCGCCAGCTCCCGTCGCGCGTCGGCCAGCGTCTCCTGCAGCGCGCGCCGTTGTTCGAGTCGGGTGGCCTGCTCGGCCTCCCGGAAGGCGCCCAGCGCGAGCGCGGCGTCGAGGTGCGCCGGACGCGGTGGGGCGCCGCGCCGACGCTCGACGTACAGCGGCGTCAGTTCGTGCAGCTCCCCGAGCTCCTGTTCGAGGCGAGCCAACCGCAGCTCCAGCACGCCGACCCTGGCCCGGGCGGCGTCGGCGGCGGTGTGCTCGGCGGGCACGTCGACCTCCTCGAGCTGCTGCACGTCGAACTGGGCGCGGACATCGACCACCTTGCCGGGGCCGGTCAGCACGAAGGCCCGGAGCGAGCCGGGCTCCAGGGAGAGCGGGAGCCCGCCGAAGAGGCATTCCCGGGAGCCGCTGGGCTCGAGCCGCGCGAGGCGCCGGCAGAGCGCCCCTTCGCGGTAGACGGTGACGGCGTCGAGAGACGAGGGAAGGGTGGCCACGGTGCGGAGTTCCTCCTGGAGGCGTTCAGGGTTTCACCGTGTTGAACGCCGGTGGTGAGAAATCTGTGACACGAAAACTTCGTGGCACAGCCGCACCGGCTCACTTCCAGGCAGCACAGCCCCGCGCTCAGGGCGTGGGCGGCGCCGCGGGCAGGACCATCTTGTAGGCCCCGCGCTCGTCGGCGATGGCCGTGCCGAGGAGGATCGACGACTGTTTCCCTTCGAGCGTGCGCACGCTGAAGAAGCGCAGTTGCGAGTACGCCGCCTCGGAGAGCTTGGACGCCACCGTGGCGCGGACCCTGCCGGTGACGGTGAGGCCGTGGGAGAGCGTCACCTCCGGCACCTCCACCTGCGCGGCGCCTTCGGTGGGCGCGTTGATGGTGAAGAGCCGGCTGGACAGGGGGAGCTGCGCGCCGGCGATGAACTCGAAGCGCCAGCGCCCGGCGTCGAGGGGCAGCTGGTAGGCGCCGCTGCCGTCGGTGACGGTGTCCACCGGCTCGACCGGGAGCGAGGAGAGCGCGCCGGGTGATTGCTCCGGGGTGGCCCTCACGGTGACGCCGCTCGCCGGGCCGCCGCCGGGCATGTGGACGGCGCCGCGCACCTGCAGGCGATCGCTCAGGGCGATGGTCGAAGGCGAGAGCACCAGCGCGCCGTCGCGCTCAGAGAGGGTGACGCCGGCCCAGGTGACCGAGGCGCGGCTCATGCGCGGCGGCACCACATGCAGGGTGAACTGTTCGTTCGAGGGCAGCGCGCTGAGCGTGAAGGCGCCGTCGTCGCCGGTGAGCGCCACCTTCGACCTGAAGGTGGTGTCGCCGCCGCCGCGCACCGCGCCGCTGAGCAGGACCTGCGCGCCCGCCACCGCCGCGCCGGTGCTGGCCACCCCCGTGCCGGTCCCCTCTCCGGGCCTGCCGAAGTCGCCGTACTCGAGGGAGATGGCGGGCGGGAGCGGCATGGAGAGCGGGAAGCGCTTGGTGGGGATGGACGCACCGGGATCTCGCGGCGCGGCCACCAGGATGAGCTGCTCCAGGCGCCGCGCCTCCGGGCTGAGCGTGAGCGAAAACTCTCCGGTGGAGCGCACCTCCACGCGCTGCGAGAGCGGGGTGCTGTCGGCGGCGAGCAGCTGCACCTCCACGGCGGGCACCGCGCCGTTGGCGTAGTCGGTGCTGAGGAGCACCGGCTCCGGCGGCACCAGCGCGGTGTCGGTGGTCTTCACCAGCTGCCCCTGCAGCACCTTCGCTCCTTCTTCGGAGGGGAAGATGATGTCCCACTCCGCGCCGGGCTCGAGGAGCGACGCGCTGCTGATCGGCGGCACCGTGGCCGCGGCGGGCAGCGCGGTGAGCCGGAAGGTGCCGGACGGGAGCCGCATCGAATAGAAGCCGTTGTCGACGTCTTCGAGGCGCGCCTGCACCGCGCGCTTGATGCCGGGCAGGAGCACGCTCTCGCCCTCGGCGCGCACCGAGACCGGCTCGGTGTACTGGACGCGGCGCAGCGGGTTGGGCTCGGGGGTCAGCTCGCGCAACACCTGCCCGGAGAGCTTGAGCGGCTCGCTGAGCTCGAAGTCGTGCTCGCGGGTGAGGGTGCCGTTCTCGATGGCGAAGTCGGAGGCGAGGTAGGTGCTGAGGGTGCCGCCGGTGACCTCCACCACGATGCCGGTGCCAGGCTCGCCGCAGCCTTCGGCGAAGCAGAGCTGCCCTGCCGCGCACTCGTCGTCGCCGACGCAGGCCACCAGCGGCGCGCCCACGGATTGGGTGCACGCGCCCAGCAGCAGGAGGAGGCCCAGCAGCAGCGCTCTCATGGGGCGCAGCTCACGGCGTTGATGAACCAGGTGAACTCGTCGACGTAGCCGTCGTTGCGTCCCGTCTTTCCATCGGGGAGCAGCACCTCGCGCTCCACCGGACGGATCTGCGCGTTCTGGATCTCCTGGATGTCGCTGTCGACCACGTACACCGTCAGCCGGTGTGGCCCGGCGCTGAGGTTGCCCAGCTGGGTGCGGATGCCGCTGGGTTGCGAGAGGGTCCGGGTGACCTGCCCGGAGCCGCCCAGCGGCGAGGGCGAGAGGGGGAGCGAGGTCTCGGTCTTGTCGATGAACCAGAAGCTGCGCAGCGTGTCGTCGAGGTCGAGATCATCGACCAGCACGTTGAACTCCTCACGGCTGCAGGCGGTGCCGGTGCGCAGCTCGACCTCGTCGGCGCGCTCGTTGCCGTAGCGCGCCGCGACGATGCGCGGCGGTCGGTTCTTGAGCGGCGGCAGCTCCGGAATCACTTGATCGTCCTGAGGAATGAGGCAACCCGACACCATTGTCGCGCCTGCGCAAAGCAAGAGCCGAGCCACATGGGAAAGCGGCCTTGAAACAAGTGGTTTCAACGGGTTGATCACCTGTCAAACCTCTTCATACTCTGTCGTCGGCGCCATGGTTCCTTCCGTCTCGAGCTTCTCGAGGTGCCGGAAGATGGTGCGCGGGTCGACGCCGAGATCCTTGGCGGTCTTGGTGCGGTTGCCGTTGTTCCGCTCCAGCACCTCGTTGATGTAGCGCTTCTGGAACTCTTCCTTGGCCTGGGCGAGGGCCAGGATGGGCGGGAGGTTCTCGGGCCGCAGGTCGAGATCCTCGGGGCCCAGCAGCGGCTTGTCGGCCAGCACCACCGCCTTCTTGATGCGGTTCTCGAGCTCGCGGATGTTGCCGGGCCAGTTGTACTTCTTCATGGCCACCGAGCCGGAGGGCGTGAAGCCGCGCGCCCGGGAGTCGAACTCTCGCGAGTAGCGGTTGAGGAAGAACTTGGCCAGCACCGCGATGTCGTCGCCGCGGTCGCGCAGCGGGGGCAGCTTGAGCGTCACCACGTTGATGCGGAAGTAGAGATCTTCGCGGAAGGCACCCCGGCGCACCTCTTCCTCGAGGTTCTTGTTGGTGGCGGCCACGATGCGGATGTCCACGGGCTCGGGCCGGTTGTCGCCGACCTTGTAGACGACCTTCTCCTGGAGGGCGCGGAGCAGCTTCACCTGGAGCTGCAGCGGCATCTCGCCTAGCTCGTCGAGGAAGAGGGTGCCGCCGATGGCCGCCTGGAAACGGCCCATCTTGGTGGCCACCGCGCCGGTGAAGGCGCCCTTCACGTGGCCGAAGAGCTCGCTCTCCAACAGGTTCTCGGGGATCGCGCCGCAGTTGATGGAGATGAACGGCCCCTTGGTGCGGGGCGAGTGGCGGTGCAGCTCCCGGGCGATGAGCTCCTTGCCGGTGCCGGTCTCGCCGATGACCAGCACCGAGATGTCGGTGGGCGCGATCTTGTCGATGCGCTTGTAGACGTCCTTCATCCCCTGGCAGGCGCCCACGATGTCGCCGTAGGTCTGCTCCTCGAGGCGGGTCTTGAGGGTGGTGTTCTCGAGCTTGAGCTCGTTCACCAGCAGCGCGTTCTGCACCAGCAGCGAGGCCTGCGAGGAGAAGATGGTGAGCGTGTCGAGGGCCTTCTGGTCGAAGCGGTTCACCAGCCGGTCGTTGCCCAGGTAGATGAGCCCGAACAGCTCGCCCCGGTGCATCAGCGGCGCGCACATCACCGAGAGCAGCTTGAGGTTCACCACCGACTCGGAGCGGTTGAACTCCGGGTCATCGAGGGCGTCGGCGATGATCAGCGGCTTCTGCAGCTTCACCACCTTGGTGACGATGGAGTCGGACACCCGCTCCAGCGCGTCTTCGATGGTCTCGCGCTGCACGTTGCGGGCGACCTTCACCCGCAGCTGGTTCGACTCCATGAGGATGAGGAAGCCCTTGTCGGCGCGCGCCACGTCGATGCACTCGTCCATCAGGTTCTCCAGCAGGCGGTCGAGGTCGGTGTTCGACAGCAGGCGCTCGGAGAAGATGGTCAGCCGGCGCAGCGCGGCCAGCTCCCGCCCGGGGACGCCGGGCTGCTCCTGGGTGGAGGCGTCGGGGTCCTTGGAGTCGTTGCGGGTGAAGCGCGTGGCCAGCGCCGGCTGCGCGGCGGGGGCCTGCCCCGCGGAGAACACGAGCTCGGTGTCGCCCACCTTCACCACGTCGTCGGGCTTGAACTCATGCTCGTCGGTGGCCTTGCCGTTGACGTGGAACTTCGTCTCGCCGCCCACCTTGTAGGAGAGGCCGTCGAAGATGATGGCGAAGGCCGTCTCGGGCACCCGCGCGTCGTCGAGCGCGATGTCGTTGTCGAGGCCGCGACCGACGGAGGTGATGCGCTTGAGCAGCGTCACCGTGCGGCTCCGGCCGTCGGGGGTCTTGATGGTGAGCGAGGGCATGGGGTTCCTTTTGAAAGCGTCAGAATCTGACGGAGACGCCCGCGCCAAGGCCGCCGGGGGTCGGGAAGAGGCGCAGGCGCGCCGCCAGCCGCCGCAGCGCCGGTTCTTCCGGGCCCTGGCCGAGGAGGCGCAGGCGCGCCGTGGGTTTGAGCTCTTTGAGCGGCACCTGTTGCTCGGTCACGCTCTCGCTCTGGTGGTTCCAGATGGCCTCGCCCACGCCCGCCGCCCACAGGGCGTAGAAGGCGATGCCGGTGGAGAACTTGAGGCCGTTCCACACGTCGCGCTCGGTGCGCCGGGCGTTGGGGATCTGCCGCACGGTGATGACGAAGGGGGTGTCCTGGAGATCTTCGGGGCGCACGCGGTCGGTGAAGGTGAGCTCCACGTCCTGGTACAGGCCCTCCACGGCGAAGAAGGAGACGATGCTCAGCACCGCCAGCACGCCCTCCACCACCGCGAAGGCGGCTCCCGCGCCGAGGCGGCCCTGCTGGAACTGTCCGGCGCCGAAGGGCAGGAAGTTGACCAGCATGGAGCGCTTCTCGATGGTGCGCACGGTGACCAGGCCCTCTTCGGCGCGGCGCCGCGCCTCCGCCTCGGTCACCTGCCGCTCGCGCTCGGCCGCGGCCCGCTTCTCCTGCTCCGCGCGGAGGGCTATCTGCTGCCGGGCGAGGTTGAGCGTGTCGACGTTGTCCTTCTTCACCTGCTCGAAGAGCTTGATGGCCGGCGGCGACACCGCGAAGGGGTCGAGGATGGCGTCAGGGTCGAGCTTGAGCAGGCTGAGGAAGGTGCTCTTCGCCGCCGCCGTGTCGCCGGAGTTGAACGACGAGAGCGCGCGGAGCTCCAGCAGCTTGACCCGCTGGGCGTCGTTGAAGTTGGCCACCGCCAGCGACTCCTCCACGCGCTTGACCACCGCGGCGTACTGCCCGGCGTCGTAGAGCGACTGGATGATCTGCACCTCCCGGTCGGGCACCAGCTGCGCGCTCGCCACCTGCGAGAGGAGGCAGCCCAGCAGCACCAGCGCGCGGATGGCGGCGGCGCCCGTCACGGCGCGCCCCGCTCGATCACCAGGGGGTTGCCCGGCGCCACGAAGCGCGTGCCTTCGTCGACGCTGACCGAGTACTGCACCCGGTGCCGCATCTCGGCGCT
>CALNBU010000591.1 GCA_937875615.1 uncultured Archangium sp. | reverse complement strand
GGCGCGCAGGTTCCTGGGCGACGCGCGACCGCTCCGCGCCGGTGTCTCGTTTCTGCTCGACGACTCGCTGGAGCCGCTGCTGGAGTCAGTCGAGCCAGACGCGTCGCCGCTGGTGCGCGAGGCGCAGGCCTTCGCACAGGCGCAGCACACCGGGCAATGGGCCGGAAGGACACGGGAGGTGTGCGAGGCGCTGCGGTGCGGCCACCTCCCTCGCTGTCACCCGTGACCGCCGGGCCCTTTCCTTCTATAGCGACGGCATGCCGAACGTCGTCGTTGTCGGAGCCCAGTGGGGCGACGAGGGAAAAGGGAAGATCGTCGACCTGCTGACGGAGCACGCCCAGGTGGTGGTGCGCTTCCAGGGTGGGAACAACGCGGGCCACACCCTGGTGGTGGGCGGCGAGAAGACGGTGTTGCACCTCATCCCCTCGGGGATTCTCCACGCGGGCAAGGTGTGCGTCATCGGCAACGGCTGCGTGGTGGACCCCACGGTGCTGATGAAGGAGGTCGACGGACTTCGCGCGCGCGGCTTCCTGCAGGACAGCGCCCAGCTGCTGGTTTCTGAGCAGGCGCACGTCATCTGCCCCTGGCACAAGCACCTCGACGTGCTCCGCGAGAAGGCGCGCGGCGGCCAGGCCATCGGCACCACCGGCCGCGGCATCGGCCCGGCCTACGAAGACAAGGTCGCGCGCCGCGGCATCCGCATTCGCGACATCCTCGATGGAGACCGGCTGCGTCGACGGGTGAAGGAGCGGCTGCCCGACGTGCTGGACGAGCTGACGCGCCTGGCGAAGACGGCGAAGGCCGAGGAGCCGTTGCTCGACGTGGAGGCCATCATCTCCGAGCTGCTGGTGCTGGGCGGGCGCCTGCGCGAGTTCGTCGGCGACGCGTCGCTCAAGTTGGCGCAGCACGTGCGCAAGGGCGCCCGCATCCTCTTCGAGGGAGCGCAGGGCACGCTGCTCGACATCGACCACGGCACGTACCCCTTCGTCACCAGCAGCAACACCGTGGCCGGCAACGCCGCCGTAGGCTCGGGGCTGGGCCCCACCGCCATCGACCGCGTGCTGGGCATCACCAAGGCCTACACCACGCGCGTCGGCTCCGGGCCGTTCCCCACCGAGCTCTCCGACGAGCTGGGCGACAGGCTGCGCAAGGCGGGCGACGAGTTCGGCGCCACCACGGGCCGGCCGCGCCGCTGCGGGTGGCTGGACACCGTGGTGTTGCGGTACGCCGCGCGGGTCAACGGGCTGTGGGGCCTGGCGCTCACCAAGATGGACGTGCTGAGCGGCTTCGAGACGCTCAAGGTGTGCACCGCGTACAAGCTGAACGGCGAGACGGTGACCGAGCTGCCCTGCGACTACGAGGACTTCTCGCGCGTCGAGCCCGTGTACGAGGAGCTGCCCGGCTGGCAGCAGCCGCTCGCGGGCGCCCGCACCATCGACGACCTGCCGGGCGCGGCGCAGCGCTACGTGCGGCGGGTCGAGGAGATTGTGGGCATCCCGGTGGTGAGCATCTCGGTGGGGGCGGAGCGCGGTGAGACCATCGTGCTGCAGAACCCCTTCCGGAGCTGATGCGCTTCACGCGGCAGCTGTACTTCATCGTCTTCGGCGCCACGGTGCTGGTCGCCGTGGGCAGCTACTGGTGGCAGTTTCCCGGGCTGGCGGGCACGGGCGGCATCTGGCCGCTGCGCAACAACCTTGGGCCCGACGCCGGTTGGTCGCTGCTGCGGCTCTCGACCTCCGACGCCCCGGTGCACGCGCTGCTGGCGCTGTGCTGCGCGTGTGGCCTGGCGTTGATGCTGGGCTTCGCGCCGCGCGTGGCCTGCGTGGTGTTGTGGGCCTGCTGGACGCCGCTGCTGCGCGACGGCTACCCCTTCCTCGCCTTCCAGTGGGACGTGCTGCTGGGCGAGGCGGCGTTCTGGTCGGCCTTCTACGCGCCCGCCGGGCTGCGTCCGCGGCTGGAGTCCGACGCCGACGCGCCGCGCGCCGTGCGGTGGGTGATGTACCTGCTGGCGTGCAAGGTGACGCTCGAGTCGGGACTGGTGAAGCTGCTGTCGGGAGACCCCAGCTGGCGCGACTGGACCGCGCTCACCTGGCACTGGTGGACGCAGCCGCTGCCCACCTGGACCTCGGTGTACCTGGCGCAGCTGCCGCTGGAGCTCCAGCGCGTGCTCTGCGGCCTGGTGTTCGTCTTCGAGCTGGCGGTGCCGCTGTTGGCGCTCGGTCCCCGCCGGGCGCGGCTGGCCGCGGCGCTGGGGTTGATGGCGCTGCAGGCCGCGTTGACGCTCTCGGGAAACTTCGCCTTCTACGGCCTGCTGACCGCGGCCCTGGCCATCCCCCTGCTCGACGACGCGGCGCTGCGGCGCGTGTGGAAGGCGCTGCCGGTGCTGCCCGACGCGCCGCGCGAGCGCCCCTGGCAGTGGGCCTTGCCTGCCTTCGTGCTGGTGGCGGGGGTGGGCGCGTTTCTCCGGCAGGGGTGGACCGCGCCCCTGCACCGCGCGGGGGTGGTGAACGCCTACGGCGCCTTCGCGCGGATGACGAAGAGCCGCGCGGAGATTCTCATCGAGGGCAGCGCCGACGGGGTGACGTGGCGGCCGTACGAGCTGCCGTGGAAGCCCGGCGACGTCACCCGGAGGCCGCAGTTCGTCGCGCCCTGGCAGCCGCGGCTCGACTGGCAGCTGTGGTTCGCCTCGCTGGGGCGCTGTGAGCACAACCCCTGGTTGATCTCCACGCAGGAGCAGCTGCTCCGGGGCAACCCGGCGGTGCAGGCGCTCTTCGCGGAAGACCCGTTTCAGGCGGCGCCGCCGCGGCTGCTGCGCACCCGCAGCTTCGAGTACCGCTTCGCGCCGCTGGGCGAGACCGGCGTGTGGTGGACGCGCACCGAGGTGGGGCCGTACTGCCCGGTGCTGGAGCTGGGCCCCGACGGCCGGTTGCGTCGGGCTCAGAAGGACAGCAGCGGCATCTCCGGCGCGTGACGCAGCAGCTGGTTGAGCTCGTTGAGCGCGGCGCCCTCCCAGCGGCTGTCGTCGTCGCTGGTGTGCTTCAGCGACAGGTTCGGTCCGGTCAGCATCAGGGACAGCGTCCGGACCCCGGCAGGTCGGCGCGGTTGCTCTGGAGCCGCGGCGTTGATGGCGCGGATCCGCTCGTAGTCGGCGCGGGCATAGAGCTCGGCGAGCTCGCGCAGCGTCACCAGGTCGTTGACCCGGACCTCGTCGAGCACCCGGTCGAAGAGCGCGCGCAACGTGGGGTCGGCGCGGATGGAGAGGACCCATGTCCTCGGTTTGTCGTGCGGTCCGAGAGAGCCGTTCGAGCTCCTGAGCGTTGCGGTTTCGATGAAGAGCATGGCGCTGGGGAGTGTAGCGCGCCGGGGGCCCGCGGCCTGCTCAGGGAACGCTTCCTTGCGCCTCGCCGACTCGCTACACGAGCCGCATGCGACGCGTTGCGATTCTGGGAGGTACCCGCGGCATGGGCCGCTCGCTGGCACGGCTCTTCGTCGAGCGCGGCGACTGGTTGGTGCTGCTGGGCCGCGACGAAGAGGAGCTCCAGCGCAGCGTGGCCGACCTGACGGCCCGGGCGCCCGCGGGGGTGCGCGTCTCGCACGCGCGCTGCGACCTCGAGCACCCGGAGACCTTCGGCCCGGCGCTGGCGACCGCGGAGCAGCAGCTCGACTCGGTGGACACGGTGGTGGTTACCGCCGGCGCCTTCGCCACCCAGGCGCAGCTGGAGGCGGACCCGGCGCTGACGCAGAAGGTGTTGACGGTGGACTTCGCCAACACCGTGTTGTTCTGCGAGGCCGCGCGCAAGCTGTTGCTGAGCCGCGGCGGCGGGACGCTGTGCGCCTTCAGCTCGGTGGCGGGCGACCGCGCGCGCAAGCCGGTGGTGCTGTACGGCGCGGCGAAGGCCGGCCTGTCTGCCTACCTCGAGGGGCTCGACCACACGTACCGGGCGCAGGGGCTGAACACGGTGTGCGTGAAGCCGGGCTTCGTCAAGACGGGCATGACCGAGGGGCTCAAGCCGCCGCCCTTCGCCGGCGAGCCCGACGAGGTGGCGCAGGTGGTGTTGCGCGGCATCGATGCCGGCACCCCGGTGGTGTACGCGCCGCCCATCTGGCGGGCGGTGATGACCGCCATCCGGGCGCTGCCGCGCTTCGCGATGCGCCGCATCGGCTTCTGAGCGCGGGCCTCAGCGGGTGAGGCGGGCCAGCACCGCGGCGACGGTGGCGCTCTCTCCGCGCGGGTGCAGCGCGGCCTCGAGGCGGCGCAGCTCGACGGTGGCGTCGAAGGCGGCCAGTCTCCCGGTCTCGTCGAGGTCGAACCAGGCGCGGTGGGCGTGGATGCTCCCGTCGCCGCCGCGCTCGCGGTGGGCGCTCGTCACCTGCTCCACCAGCAACGCTTCTTCCGCGGTCATGGCAGCTCCTCCGCCAGGTTCACGCCGGCCTTCTCCAGGCACTCGCGGAGGAAGCGCCGCGCGCGGGTGAAGTTCTGCAGGAAGGTGTTGAGCGACATGTTGAGCCGCGCCGCGAGCGCGGTGTCGTCGTCGGCGCCACCGGAGTCGAGGCGCTGCTGCAGCGCCGACCTGGGGGCGCCGGGCAGCTTCTCGCGGCAACGCGCGAGGTGCGCGCGCAGGAGCGGGTCCGGGGTGATGGGCGCCACCGTCGGCTCCGGGGCCTCTTCAGGCGGCGTGACGCGGCGGCGGCGGCATTCGCTGAGCGCGACGTTGCGGGAGGTGCGCACCGCGAAGCGCAGCAGCGCGTGGGGCTGACCGTCGTGGGTGAAGCGGGGCGCGACCTGCCAGACGCGCAGCAGCGTCTCCTGCACCACCGCCTCGGTGTCGACCTGCGCGGCGAAGGTGCGGAGCGCGCGGCGCAGCGGCGCCTCGGCGGTGGAGCACCAGCGGGCGAAGGCCGCGGCGTCGCCTGTGGAGATGGCGGCCAGTTGGGTGAGCTCTTCGTGCATGGCGACTCCGGTGCGACGGGTGAGGGCGGCGCGCTCCCGAGGGGAGGGAGCGCGCCGCGGTCGGTTCAGCTCCAGTGCAGCGAAAGCTCCCAGGGCTGGCCGTCGTGTTCGAAGGTGAGGCGCTGCGGCTGGCGCCCGTCGTCGACGGCGGTGACGACGAGGGTGAGGGTGACGCCCGGCTGGAGCGCGCCCTCAGCGGTGGTCAGCCCGGCCTCTCCCGTCGCGCCGAGGGTGGCGCCGTCGGCGAAGTGCAGCGTGACGTGCGACGGTGGCGCCCAGGAGAAGGGCGCGGTGACGACGAAGGTGATGACCAGCCCCGCGAAGGCGAACGACGCCGCGCACAGCGCCACGTTGACGAGATAGGGCAGCACCTCGGGGAGCGGGGCGAACTGCGCGAGCGCCGCCGCGACGGCCGCGCCGAGCGCGAACCCCGTCGTGAGCGAAAGGGCCGCACGCCGCGCGCCCGACCCCGATGCGGAAGCGTCGAAGGGGGCCTCGGAGAGCTCTTTGATCCAGGCCGTCCCGACGGCCATCACGAGGCCGAGCGCGACGCCGGAGAGCACCCGGCCCGCGAACAGAAGCACGGGCTCGCCCGCCGCGGCGGCGAGCACGGCCGAGCCCGCGAGCGCGATCAGGGGAGCGGGCAGCAGGAGGGGGCGACGGCCGAAGCGGTCCGACAGGGGCCCGCCGAGCAGGAGCGCGGGGACGATGCCGATGACGTAGGCGCCGAGCAGGACGTTCACCGTGAGCGCGCCGAGGTTGTCGTGCAGCCGGTAGGTGACCAGCAGCGGCGTGAACTCGTTGCCGCCCCATGCGACCGCGAACAGCGCGGCGGCGGCGCGCAGCCACGGCTTCGTGCGGTGCCGACCTGCGTCGGCGATCGCGATC